>CAZYTS010000012.1:13864-36641 GCA_964649855.1 uncultured Gemmatimonadaceae bacterium | reverse complement strand
TGACTTACGGACAGGAAGAAGCTGTTTCAGTTCGAGTGACAGGCGTGGTTCTCATCAATGGCTTTCATACGAACAAGCGCACGCCTAACGTAGACATTCCGCCGTTTGTCACGCCCGTGGGCCCTGCTGACTCACTCGGCGATGGAGATGGACTGGGAATGACTGCGCGCCAGACCAGGCTGGGCGTTATTGCGTTCTGGCCAGACGTCGCCGGTGGCGAACTACGCGCCGAGGTCGACGCCGGCTTTTACGGGGGCCAGCAGGCCAGCAGCTTTGGGGACAACTTTCCTCTGCTTCATCTGAGGCGCGCAGTCGCGGAGCTCTCCTGGCACCGCGCAAGCATACTCGTGGGCCAGGAAGTGCCACTCATCTCGGAATACAACCCGAGTTCCTTTGCGACGATGGGTCTTTCAGGATTTGGCTCCTCAGGCAACCTGTGGCTCTGGTTACCGCAGTTTCGCGGCACATTGCATCTGGTTCGAACGAGCAACGTTCGATTCTCCGTTGAAGGGGCCGTGATGGCTCCCTCATCGAACGAAGCGGCCGGGGAGTTGATGACGCAGCCAGACCGCGCCGAACAGAGCGACCGACCCTATCTGCAGTCTCGTGCAATACTTCGTTGGGGCAATGGAGACCGGAGCGGTGATATCAGCGTAGGTGGGCACCTTGGCTGGCTCGCGACGACCAGCGATGCACTCCTTAAGTCAAGAGCATTTGCCGTAGCCGCACGCATACCCCTTGTTCCCACAACGTCGATCACCGGTGAGTGGTTTGACGGTCAGGCATTGGCAGGTCTGGGTGGTGGCGGAATCGGACAAAACACTGGGCCAGGTGATGTAGCCGTGCCATCGCGCGGAGGCTGGGCTCAGTTCGAGTGGAAGCCGGTTGATGCGCTCGCACTCAGCGTCGGCTATGGTGAGGACGATCCCGACGACGCCTACCTTGGCGCTGCAGCGAGGCTGAGAAACCGCGTAACGATGACGAACCTCATTCTTACCCCTGGGCCGCTCGTCATTGCACTCGAGTACCGTGGACTCAATACCACTTATCGGAGCGGGGACCTTAAGGCCACGCATCTGAACGTGGCTGTGGGTGTAAGATTCTAGCGGACCACTAACAGTTGTAGACTCCCCTGCTCGAACCAGGCGTAAGCGAAGCGTCTAGAACACGGTCATGAGAGCCGCGCTCAGCACCGCGTACGTAACTATCACGGTCCAGAAGTACTCAGGTGACTTTGCGCGCGAAACGGTCCGACCCCCCGGGCCGTCGCGTGCCGTGACTTCTCCACGCAGTATCGCATACAGCGTGTAGAGTCCCACGAGGACGCCGAGCACCCTGAACACTACTGGCTTCTCCTGGTGATGAACTCGATCGTTAGCTTGAGCAGCCCAGCGGCGGAACCAAACAGCGCCACCGGAACGGCAACAGCGGCCAGGAGTCCGAGGCCAATGGGATTGCCGTCTTTTGGTCCAAAGGCCGCGTACAGCAGGAGCGGGAGTATTCCCGCCGCGCCTATAGCCAGGCTCGTGCGGATGATTGCGATGCCGCTTCTCTTGCTAGTCTTTGCGTACATAATCTCTCATGGTTCGAGTACCGAAGAGCCTCGTTTGGTGAGCCAGCCGAGCACGATCCCCAGGACTCCCCCTGCCAGAGCAGAAGAAAAGCCCAGGACCGAGGCGATCAGGATTTCAATGGGCCAGAGGTTGTGTGACGTCGCGTTGTTGGCGGTATCGAGAATCACCCTTACGGCGACTACGGCAGGGACCACGGCCGCCATGGTCGCTATGCGCTTAAGGAGGCGGCCCTTTGCGTTTACGCTCACGAGGGTGGTGCCGAGCGCGACGACTAGCAGTCCTGGTTTAAGGAGACTACTGGGTAGGCTCAGTGACGAGTACGGAATCTGCCAGTAGGGAAAACCAACAGCCAGAAAACCGGCGATGGCAATGACCGGGAGTCGGAGCCTTTCCATAGGGTGCGGACTACGTGGGGTGAGTGAAACTGATGTAGCGACGTCGCCTTCGCCCGACGCGCGACCGGAAGGGCTGGTCACCGCCTATGGAACGCCCCGTTCCCGCGGCATACCTTGCCGAGTGGATTGTGCTGGGGGTTACGGGGTTTTTGAGGTTTGAGGTGCCGGGGACCGGAGGGGCTGAGAAAGCGCTTTGACAATTCCATTCTGATGGAGCCTAGTGTGCCACCTCCTCTCTCCAGATTCATTCCCATCCTGCTCACAGCTATGGCCGGCGACCCGTCCTGAGTGGAACGGTCCTGGGGGACATGGGTCAGAATGACTAGCATGTGATAAAAATACCGGGCAATTTTATCACATGTTTACCAGGCACTGCGCATGGACTCCTGCAAACCAGTCCGTCCGCGTGGTCGACTCCGGAAGAGAGTGGAAGAGACAGTCCTATCGCTCCCCCGGCTTGTATACCCGCTCCGTGTGCCCTTCGAGCTGCGAAGGATAAAAGTACACCTCCCTCAAATTGCCCGAAGCATAACGCTCCGCCTGATCGTTAAAGTGCGGCGACGCCGGACTGCTGTTAAGTCCCCCGGCCGTTATCGCTCGCGCCCTTACACTGTCACCAAACTCCACCACTGCTACAAAGCTGTTGCCGCTCGTGCCATACCAGCGCTTGGTACCCGGATAAGCGCGCGCTCCAAACGAGGCAAGCGAGCCCCAACGCGACGACGTGAACGGCACGGGGATACTCGCACCGCTGTCAGCAAAGGGCTGCACTATATCGCCCGTGAGCCGCTGGAAACGGTTGATCTCCCCCCATGGAGTCTTCCAGCTACCAAAATCGCTTTCGAGTTTGTCAGATGCCGCGGCCAGTGCTTCCAGCCTTGCCTCAGCGGTGCTGCGACGCGCGATATAGTCATAAACCGACATCTCCTCACTTTCAGCATCTGCCCTGACTCTGCGCCACATCTCCTCACCCCAGAACACGGCCAGCGAAGTCGGAACCGAAGATGCCGACCAGCGCAGATCCCACTTTCTCAGCGAATCGATCTGCTCCGCAAGCTTTGCCTTGAACGGGCTCGCACCGGCCGTACGATCGTAGCCATTTAGCAACGGCGGGATCAGAGTCTCAAACGCCGTGAGATAACTGTCAAAGGCGGCCGAGATCAGTGAATCGATCGTGAAACCCTTCTTGCCCTCCAGCACACGAATGGCGTGCACACCACGCGGGTTCTCGCCGTTGAGATCCATGTAGCGTGGATAGTCCCGCTGACGCGGACTGTAGCGCCCAGCCGCAGAATAGGGCCAGTTGTTCGTATTCTGTATCCACCCGGTGGCGGGATTCAAAACATTGGGACTCTCATCAACCGCAAAAACGTCCTTCCACTCCGTCGCCGGCAACGACCCGTCCACCGGATCGCTCCAGTTAAACATGGTATCACGGCGCGGAACAAAGTTCGCATGGAAGTACGCAATATTCCCCTCGGCATCCGCAAAGACCGTGTTGTTGGAGGAATTTGTGTGCAGCTGCATCGTCTCCTTGAACGATGCATAGTTGGTGGCCTTGGTCCGGCTCCACGACTGCGTCAACGCCTTGAGCGGCTCTTCCATGAGCCTTACACTCACCCACTTGTCGCCGTCCTTGCGCACGATCGGGCCGTGATGAGTGCGATATGTAACAAAGGTACGCTCAGCGGTTCCTGTACCGCTCTTGTAGGGAACGATAATCGTGTCAGCTGTCACACGACGCAGTTCGCTTCCAAACCTGTAGAACAATCCGGAATCCTGTTCGACGATTGTCTCCAGGTACTCGTCGATGTTGTCCACACCGCTGGAAGTATGCATCCAGCCAGCCGTATCGTTGAACCCCTGATAGACAAAGAATTGACCCCAGGTAACTGCTCCGTAGGCGTTCAACCCCTCGTCGCTCGTCATCTGCAATTCTTCTCTAAAGAAGAATGACGTGTGGGGGTTAATCAGTAGCATCGCGTGCCCCGATGCAGTATTGGCCGGAGCAATCGCTATTCCGTTTGACCCCGACGGTTCACGTAGCTCATCGAGTTCGATCTCAGCGACCTGCCGAGGTGCTGAGTCACCATAAAAGGCCTCGAGCTGACGCACCGAAACCCGTTCGATGTCACCGCCAATGCTCCCTTCGCTGAATGAAAGCGCCATCCAGGGCTCAAAACGCGTAATCACGCGCGGGGTGACCTCCGGGTGCGTATGCAAGTAGTAGTTGAGGCCGTCAGCCCATGCATTCATCAACGACTGTAGCCACTCCGGACTCTCTGCATAGAGCTGTTGGAGTTTTTCTGGCGTGATGAAGAGCTTCATCCGAAGGTCGGTAAAGATCGCCTTCTCTCCCTCGGCTTCAGCCATGCGCCCCATCGCGTTGATGAAATTCGTCTCAACGCGATTGAAGTCGTCTTCTGCCTGCGCGTAAACCATTCCGAAGACAGCGTCTGCATCAGTCTTACCGCGTATGTGAGCTATTCCCCAGTCGTCACGGGTTATCGTCACGTTGTCGGCCTGCGCGCGCCATCGGGCGACCTCGGCGCTATCGCTACCCGAGCAGGCGAGCGTAAGGAGAGCGATGGTCAGCGCATTCGGAAGCTTCTTCATATTGAACCAAAGCATGGTCAAAGGGCGATGCTGGGGAGAAACGGGGTGTGCGACGCTCAATGGGCGACAAGCCATACAATGCGAAACTGCAGACCGGAGCGTTGACGAGCAAGCCCGTCAGGGTTTCAGGTGCGAGGCCTCTTTGAGAAAGCCTGGAGCACCTCTTCCTCGCTCGGTTGTGCAAGGATGTTGTTAGCAGCAAACATTTCTGCTTCGGGGTACGGGCTGGCACGGATTCGAGCCGCAGCGGAGGCAAGGTCGTATGCCGTCCTGCGCAACTCGATCTTATCGCCCAGGAGCAGCCAGTAGGCCCCGGAACCGCCAAACGGCATTCCAACGCTTCCCGCATTGACGACGCGCACCCTTCCGACGCTTCTGTCGAACTGCATATGCGTATGCCCGCATACGACAACGTCAGCGGTTACGCTTTCAAAGGTTGGTAACAACTCCGTTTCGTCCGTGAGCCTGGTAAAGATATCTATGTCGTTGGCGGGGGTCGCATGACAGTAGAGGACAGTGCGTCCATGCTCGGCGTCGCGGATTGTGTAGGTTTGGTGCCACTCCTTGATCCAGGCAATCTGACTGGCAGTGAGCTGGGATCCGATCCAGCGCGAGAGGTCCCGAAAACGCGGACGCAGCCTGGATTGGTGACCTTCGATTTCGCCGAGGACTTCGCGATCGCCGTTGCCCCGAATGCAGATCGGTGGCGGAGAGATGGACATCGCCAGATCCATGGTCTCGCGCGGCATCGGTCCAGTAACCACTTCGCCGCCCAAAATGATCTGCCGTACTCCGAGCGCTTCAACTTCTCGGAGTACGGCCTCAAGTGCGGGGAGGTTGCCGTGGATGTCGTAAAGAGCTGCGGTCAACATCTAACAACCCTGTTCAGTTCAGCGCGTTCCGCCTCCCGAAGTGCGATCCGCTGGCGAAACGAGTTCCTGCAGGAGAACTACAAAGGGATCCTGTCCTTTTGGCGATGCCTGGATGATCAGAGCAGGATAGGGCGCTCTGTTGCCCGGGAGTGCACCTGCCACCCATGTGTTGGCAACAGCTTCCCAGCTTTGCCCGCTGGAGCGATCCTTGGGTTGATCGGTTACAGCGACGTGGCCGAAGGCGGGATTAAGGATCACATCTTCATAGGCGAACGTCGTACCTCCCGAACCCGAACGTGACGCATCGACGACGGCTTTCCATTTTCCAGCGGCGGGGTTCTGAATGGTGATCGACTCATCACCCGCGGCATCACCGTCGGCGCGCGCTGCAACACACTTTTTGTCGGTGCAGTTGAAGAGATAGAGATCCACGTCCGCATCGACGCCGGCCGCGGCGCTTACTCTAGCGGTGAGCATCGTTGTGCCCGGTGGAACGTCGATTTCAAAGAGGCGCTGGTCGGACTCGGCGAGTTGGCCGCGTTCTCGCCGAACGCCACCCATGGCGGTCGAGATAGCTGCTCCCGGGAACGCCGCGAGCCTGTTGGTGAGATCGATCTCGACCGCGGCATTCGCCGAGCCAGTGCGCATCGCCGGCAATGTCGATGCAACTACACTGGCATCGAGCGCAGACACAGTGACCGTGGCTGCGGTCGGCGGAACAGGCTCTGCCTTTTTAGCCTGTTGCCAATCAAAATTGCGTGTATCGTCCACGTCCTGCAGCCGTACTTCCCAGACGCCCGGCATTGGATCGTGGATGGCATACGTCGCCTTGGCTACAGAAGACGCACTGCCAAATGCGCCGAGTCCGCTTACGTTGCGCGCATCCGGTCTGGTGATGGCAACGGAAACCCTGCGCTTGGGAGAGTCGACGTCGACTCGCAGTGCGGCAACGCCTTCCGGCACGCGATAGTACAAATGCGTCATCCCCGGTCGTGGGATCTCGATCTTGCGTTCGACCTTGTAGCTATTGCTCGCGGTCATCGTTTCGGCGGCTACGACCGTTGCCTGGGTCCTGTACTCTACACCGGGTGAACCGGGGTAGTCGAGGGCGAGAATGGCGGTGTGCACGCCCGGCTCAGCTGGTGCAATGGAGACTGTCACGGGGACAGCCTTGCCCAACGGAAGTGTAACCGAGGAGGGCGAGGAGAAAGTTCCGGTGTTACCTGTCCACTTGATTGCAAACTCCAGATTGCCGCGCGGACCGTTGGTGCGCGTGAACGTTACGGTGCGTTCACCTCGATCACCCACCTTCCATCCTTCGCGCTCGTAGATCCCCACGCCTTCGTTAGGCGTGGCGAGGAGGTGACTCAAGGCATGCCTTACGGGCGCATTGCTGGTTATAGCGAGCGGAGTGCGCACCGTATCCATGGCTTTAAGCGCTTCCCACGCACCAGCAATGTTGACTACGCCGTTGCCCTGTTTGTTGGCTGGCAGGTGTGAAATCCAACGGCCCGAGGTCATCAGCGCCTGGCGAAGGCGATACGGATCGTACTTGACTCCGGACTGCTTTGCCGCGCTGATCAGTAGCGCTACTGCACCCGCTGTTGTGGGCGTTGCAGTAGATGTGCCGCCGGCGATGTTGTAGCCCGGAGGGAGCTGCATGAGACCCGGGATGGCTGTTCCTTCCATGAATCCACGACCGGTACTCACGTAGTTGGAGGGGGCGATTATGTCGGGCTTGAGGGCGCCGTTGCCCATGGGGCCATATCCGCCTGTTATCAGCAGGTTGTCGTCGTGCTCAACACGCACGCCGTGGTTGGCCATAAAGTTTGCCTTGCTCTCGTGTCCGCCCACCGAGATGGCACCCGGCGCGAGCGCATAGTCGTCGATCGCGGCAAGCATGGCGTAGTTGTGCGTTGGGATCACGATAGCCTTGCCGAACTTCTCGATCAGTCTGCCATAGATCACCGTCGGTACAAGACGCCCGTCAAAGAGCAGGTAGTTGCGTGCAATTACGGAACTCTGCTCCAAAAAGACTACGTCGACCTCGGGGTGTCTGACGGCCTCGATTACGGCCTCGGTCTGCCCGTATGCCGCGCCTCCTTCGGCCATATTCACAAGTTGAGCGCCCGGGGCGACTCCATCAAAGCGTCCCTTTGTGCCTCTGCTGCCGACTGCGGCTCCCACCACCAGCGAGGCGTGGCTTGCGACTCCAAGGTTAAGCGCAACCAGCTTTCGTTCCTTGTTGATCTGGATGCCAAAGCTGACGCTTTCGCGCACGGGAGTTTCAGGCTTGTCCTTGCCTATTACACCAAACTCCTGGCGAGTCGCATAGTCTGTGTAGGCCTTCTCGTTTCGGAAATCCAGGTCCTGGTCTGTGTCGACCCAGACATCGTTGCTGGATTCGTTCCAGACCACAGTGAAAAGCCTGCTCGATCCCGAGGGATTCCCGTCGCGATTGACGTCTTTTTCGAGCCCCGCACGATTCAGAGAATCAAATACTGCTTCGTCCAGTGCAGCCACTCGGTACGTACCTGGAGCAGGAGCGGTGTAGTTGCGACCGTCCCAGGTAAATGTCCCCTGCGGCGCGTTCACTACGTCGTTCATGCGCAGCCATTGACCGTCGTTTTCTTCGTCGATGTCTACAACAGTTCTGTAGTCGATGATCTTTTTTGTGGGACGGCCGTCGATGGTGGTGGCCACCTGAAGTTCAGGGAGGAGCGCGTCCAGGCTCTGATCGATGATCGCGATGGTGGTGCCGCGGCCGTCGAACGTTGGATTTGCCTTACGCCACTCTGCCCCACCCATGTCGCCGATCGGATCGTAACGATCCACGAGCGGGGTCTCGGGAAGTACAGGAGGCCAGGCGCGTTTAATGGTGTCGCGGGCAAAGGTGAACCCTCCCGGCAGAAGAGCCGACGGGTGAGTCCCTTCATCTGCTGGCTGCACAAATGGATTAGTCTCGGACGCCAGTCCGAAAGCCCGACTCAAACCACTTATTGAGACGTCTGCGCTATGGATGTACTGGTTGCGCACAAAGGCGTCCACGCGGTCCACTGGCATTCTGATGCGTAGATAATCGACGTCGTCGTCGCGATAGCCGATTTTGCCGCCCGCTTCGGTCACGAGTCGCGCCACGCGCGCGTTTGCACCCTGCATCGACGCGACAACAAGAGTGACTGTGGAATCACCGCGGGCACGCGCCGCGGCCAGTTCGCCGCGTGCGTCTTTAAAGAGGAAGTTGCGGCGTGGAGGATCGCTCTTGTACTGAGCGCTGGCCTGAGATGCCAACATGAGCGTTAAGAGCGCGGCGCCTGTGAAAAGGAAGGTGCGGTTGCGCGACATACGAAGATGCTCGGTGCTGAATGTGGGGTAGCGGAATCGTCGAATGTTGCGAACGGACCGGTCTGTGTCGAGGAGCAATTCTTTCACGTAGCGCTGGCAGCGCATGCAACCATTTGCAGTCCGTTACGCACTCAGTGTACACCCTGCCGGAGCCACAGAAATGCGTCGCGTTGTGCTAGTCATCGTATCATCTGTTCTTGCGTCATCCGGTGCAGCACAGGAGGTAGGCGGTCCACCTGGTCCAAGACTGCTGCTCGAACGTGACCATGAGATCCGGCTCGCCAGGAGTGCGGCACCAAAGTCGGTCACCGCCAACGCCCGGGTGTGGTATTTTGACCGCGGCAAGTATGTAATTGCCGACTCCGGTTCCAATGGGATCGAGTGCTACGTGAGTCGAAGCTGGCCCAAGTCCCTCGAGCCACATTGCTTTGACGAAGAGGGGGCAAGGACGATCATGAAGATGGAAATGCGCGGGGTGGAGTTTGCGCACGCGGGAGTAAGTGGCGATGAGGCCAGGAAGCGGTTTGAAGGTGGCCTTGCCGACGGCAGCTTTGCTCTCCCCACGAGGCCCGCCATGAGCTGGATGATGTCTTCGGCACAGGTGCTTTATAACGACGAGGGTCAGCGCGCCGGCGCGTGGCGGCCTCATGTGATGATTTACTTTCCGAATCTTCCGCCGGGCGCGTTAGGCAGCGGTGCTCCGCACGTCGACGCTGGAATGCTTGTCAGTCCGGGACAACCTACATCCAACATCACCATCGTGGTGCCCAACTTCGTCGACCCTGAACCTCCGCGGGGCAAGTTCTGAGCGAGTATGACGAGGGAGCACTCGTGGCCGCGTTACGTGATCGCGGCGATGAGGCTGCATTTGCGGTGCTCTACGACCGGCACACGCCGGCCATGTATCGGCTTGCGCTGAGGCAGACCGGCGGGGACACCGCTGCTGCCGAAGACGTCGTTCATGAGGCGTGGATACGGGGAGTCGATAGACTCAGCGCCTTTCTCGGGACCTCGGCGCTGGGCTCGTGGCTTTGCGGAATCGTGGTACGGGTCGCCTGGGAGACGCTGAGGACGCGGGTGCAGGACGCAGAGGTTGGAGAGATCGAGAGTGAAGACGCTCGCCTCAGCGGCGTGGTGGACCGGATCGATCTCGAAAGAGCAATTGCATCACTTCCACCAGGTTTCAGACAGATACTCGTACTCCATGACGTCCAGGGCATGACCCACGACGAGATCGCAAGGCTTCTCGAAATCGCGCCAGGAACGTCAAAGAGTCAATTGGCCAGGGCACGCGCTTTGTTGAGGAACGCCCTGGGACAAGGAGCCCGACATGCATAACCCCTTTGACGATCTCGAACGTGAAGCCACTCCGCCCGCGGCTCTGCGCCAGAGAGTGCTCGGCGATCTGCGAAAACGAGGTTTGGTGCAAACCAAGCGAGTGAACCTTTTTGGTATTGTTGCACGGATGGCCGCGGCTCTGGCGCTCGTGGCACTCGGTGCTGTCGGGTCGCGAATGCTGGATGGTGGTGCGGGGACTGGTAGCGACGACATCGCTGCGGTGCCTACGGCTTCCTCGACGGATACGACTCAATTCGCCCTCCTTCTCTACGAGCCCTCGGGCTTTGACACCACGCGTACGCACGACGAGCTCGCCGCGGAGTATGGTGCATGGGCACGCACTCTCGATTCGCGCTTTGTTGCTGGTGAAGCGTTAGGCGAAGAACGCGTAGTCGGCGGTGAGACGGGCGCCTCGGCGGCGTCGACCCCAACGGGATTCTTCATCATTCGCTCAGCCAGCTGGGAGGCGGCAATGTCGATTGCGGGTACGTGTCCACATCTGCGGCATGGAGGCGTTGTTGCGGTGCGGCGGATCTTGTGAAGTGCTGTTTCGACGCTTCGAGATGACCGCTTCTTCGGGTAACGCAAGCGAGCTAGACCCACACATACGCTTCTCCGGGCGACGCGAGCGCAAGCGAGCTAGACCCGGAGTCCAGTGTCTTTCACCTGTATAACAACCACTGACACTGGGCCCCTGCCTTCGCAGGGGCAACGCTTTTTCGCTTCTCCGGGCGACGCGAGCGCAAGCGAGCTAGACCCGGAGCCCAGTGTCGTGAATCCTACTGCACCGGAGACGCCCCCTTTCTTACCTGCGGCACCCCGTCCTTCATCCACGAGGGAGCCGTGGCCCCCTTGAGGTAAACGTCAAAGAACTGCTTCATCCGCACCTGAAAATCCTTCTGATTTTCACGCCGTGCGAGGTGATGTGGCTCCCCAGGATACGACAGAAGTATCACTTCCTTGCCAAGCCGCCGTGCCGCGTTGAAAAACTCAAGACCCTGGTGCCAGTCAACAGCACCATCATCGGTGCCGTGCAGGATCAAAAAGGGCGTCTTGATGTTCGGGGCGTTGTGCAGCGGTGACTGCGACTCGTAGAGCTCGTGCGAATTCCACGGAGTGACGTTGGCCCCCATCCGCACCTGGCCCAGTTCCATGATGCCCTGCTGGACCGTGCCCGTGCTTTTGTACAACTCGTTGTAGAACGACACGAGATTGGTCGGCGGCGCACCAGTCACTACAGCCGCAAACAAATCGGTCTGAGTAAGGATAAATGACGACTGATATCCGCCCCAGCTGTGCCCCTGTAGTCCAATGCGAGCGGGATCGGCATACCCAAGCTCGATGACCTTCTTGACGGCCGACGTCACGCAATCAAGCGCCGAGCTTCCGGGCCTACCGATTTCGTATACAACATCGGGCTGCAAGACGATGTATCCGTCGCTCGCATAGGTCGACATGTGCGGCCGATCGTCGAACGTGGGCATCGAGAAGTTGTGATGCGTGTTCGACATGATCTCATAGAAGTACACCAGCATGGGATACTTCTTTCCCGGCTCGTAGTTTGCCGGTAACGTTAACGTGCCTTGCAGCTTCTGACCTTTGGAGTTTGTGTATTCGATGAGCTTCTTGCTGCCCCACGCGTACTCGCTGAGCTGCGGATTGGCATCGGTAACCTTGCGCGGCGAAGCGAATGACGCCGGCGCCACCCACCAGTCCGGGAACTGATTAAACGTCTGTTGCGTAAAGATCACCCTATCGGCTCCCTTGGCCTTTTGAACCTGGCCAACGTTCCGATCCTCCCAGATGAGCGCCTCTGGTGCACGTCCCGGAGCGTCAACCTGGAAGTAGCCGCTCTTTTTGCTCCACTCACCATAGGCAGAGAAAACGAGTGGCTTTGTGAGATCGACTCCATCGTCTTCAGCCGCATTGGCGCCCGCGCCAAAGTTCCCACCCGGACCTCCTCCTCCTCCACGGCGGTCCAGCCGCGCCAGCCTGAAACGAATGGAGTCACGATCGCCCGCACCTGCTGTGAGATTCAAGGTGCGACCTCCAGCCAGAGGAACGGCATAAACATCGTAACGATGATTGAGCAGAACGTAGCGCCCATCCTTTGACCATCCGGCGACGCCATACGTCGGTTTTTCGTAGGGATGGTCGTCGTCCACGTCGACAAAGTTGATCGGCCCCGCTTCACAGATGTCGCTGACTTTTCCTGCTTCAAGGCTATAGGCCATGACGTGGCCTTTTTCGAGATAGAGGAACCAGCGAGAGTCGGGCGAGGTGCCCATTGTTCGGGTGAGCGCACGTGCGATGAGCGTTCGTTCACCGTTCTCGGTATTCACCCGGTAGTAGTCAGCCCGGCTCCCACCCCATGACACTTCACCGCGGTATGACGAATCCACGCGGCCGATACCCCAGCGAGCGTCGGCGGTTGGCGCAACCGTACGCATCACTGAATCAGCTAACGGCACGAGACGATTTGTCCGAACGTGCAGCACCGCGGCCAGCGTGGCTCGACGCTGCTGATTCAGCCGGACCATCTGTACCGATTGTGGCTCGGAGTCCTTCCAGTGCCAGACGTCAACATTTGCCTGTGCTTCGCCGGATTTGGCCGGCTCAGCCTCCTGCTCCCGCAGACCCAGGGTTATCCGCGCACCGTCGCTCGTCCAGCGTAGAGCGGTGAACTCGCTAACCACCGTCTGCTTGGGAAACGTCGCGTCCTTTGAAGGGTCGTAAACAACGGCTGCGACGCGCGGCGTCCCGAGACCCGTCCACGCCAGGATAGTGTTCTCGCGCTGACGCTGACCGGCGGGGCGCTTCCCTTTCAGCACGGCAAGAGTGCCATCGTCCGGCCCCCAGGCAAGCTGGTCGTAGTCGGCTGTCTCACCGCTCAGCGGGCGAGTCTCGCCACTCGCCAGATCCTTGAGATAGATTCCATTTCCAAGTTTGTCAGCTGCATCAACAGTGTAGGCAAAGAGACGCCCGGCAGGATCAAACGCATAAAGGTTGACGTTACCAATATTGGACGTCTCTCCCGTGGCGAGATTTCGCAGGATGAGGTCGGCCCCGGCACGGGTCGTGTCGCCCGGAGTTCGATTGAGTCGGATCGCCACCCATTTACCACCTTCCGCAAAGCTGAACGAGGCCGCGTTAGGCACCGAGAAAACGCCTCCGGTGGCGACTTCCATGAGTTCCAACCTGCGCGCCGGCGGTCGCGCCGCAGGGGCACCCTGGCGCGCTGCGCCGGGAGGGTTGCCTCCTTCCGCTGAGCCGCGCGCCCCGCTACGAGACGGAGGGTTCACGTAGTAGGCCACAAAACGGGAGTCGTCGGAGAAAACAGGATTGTTGGCACCGCCACCTCCAAAACCGCCACCACCCCCTCCGCCCGCCGGCGCTGCTCCCACCGAAACCGTATGGTCGCCGTTGCCGTCCAAGGCACGCACGTGAAGCGTACCATCGCCCTCGTTAGGCTGATACGTAAATGTCATCCACCCCCCGTCCGGAGAAATCACCGTAGACGTTACACGCTTCCACTGGCCGTACTCAGCAAGGTTCAGAGTCTTGAGGGCCTTGGCAGACGCCGCGGGCGCCGACCCGGAGACCGCCACCTGCGAGAATCCAACACTGGAGAACGCAACTGACAGCGCGATGCAACCGAAGAAATGGCGGAGTACGTGGTTCATCGTTCGGGACCCTTGACCGGCGAATAGGAATGTGATGAGTCGATGCTGTGCTACGCGGCGGCGCCAAAGGAAGTTGAACGGGATGGCACTTGTTTCCCATCCCGCGGTACAAGCAGCAATCCTGTTGGCAGGAGCGTGGTATGCTGGCCGTGCGTTGCGACGCTTGTGGAATGAAGGCGCTGGTAGCCGCCTCTCAATGTCCGCATTGCGCCCACCCCCTCGACATTCGTGACAGCTTCGGGGAGATCGTACCACTCGTCCATTGCCCAACCTGTGATGCCTCCTACAGACGTAGCGAGGGCGCCTGCCGCTGGTGTGGAACGACCCCGGAACGAGCCAACCTCCGTTCTTTTCTCTGGAAAGGCGTTGGTGTGCTTGCGTTTGCAGGCATGGCCGTGGGCGTATGGTTCACACGCGACGTTGTCGAACCGGAGAAGCGTCAGGTACAACTCGCCAACGTCCCCGCCTCCACGCCTTCGCCAAACCCCGACCTCCCCGACGACCCCCCTGTTCAGCCAACCACGTCTCAGGCGCCGGTGGAGGGTTCAGACCAATCAGTGGCAACAGATTCCGCACTGGGCCCCGTGGCGTCCGATTCCGCCGTGACTCGCGCCCTTGCTGCTGCAGTTGTCGTGGAGACTCTCTACCTCCCGGCTCCACCTCCCCAACCGAGCGAGGCCGGGGACAGCGACGGCCCTGAGTCAGAGTCGTCATCCTCCGCCAGTTCGGCGAGATCCAGCGTGGCCAGGACTCCGTCGAGACCAACTCCGCGAAGACCTACAAGGTGGACCACGGCCGTTGTCACGTCGTGGGCAATAGTGCGCGCTGGTCCTAGCCGCACCTCACGCCTGCTGGGCTCCATTGGACCAGATTCGCGTGTGCAAATTGGCGAAGTGCGTGGCGACTGGCGACGCGTTCAGATGCGCGGTCTGGCGGGTTGGGTCGAGAACGGTCGCTTCACCACTCGGCGCTTAGCTAGTCAGCGCAGTGGTAGGCGGTAACTGACGCTGGACACTCTGGCGCTTCGGACCTTCTACGCTTCCACGAATGTTGCCGCCCTGAAAAGCTGCAATGTCCCGACGGCCAGTCGCCGCTCCCCCTCTCAATCGCTCCTCAGCGCCACCATAGGATCAACGCGTGCGGCACGCCATGCTGGAATCAGACTACCAAGCACCGCCGCAACGACGATTACCAACACAACACCTAGCAAGACTATGGGATCGCGCGGCGAAACCTCAAAGAGCAAGGGCTCGATCAAACGCGTGAAACCCAAAGCGACGAGCACACCAGCGCCGGCGCCGATCAAGGCTATCTGAACTCCCTCGCCTGCAACCCGAGACAGAATCGATCGTTTCTGCGCGCCGAGTGCGACGCGAACGCCAAACTCGTGCGTTCTATGAGTCACGGTGTACGCCACGACCCCGTAAATCCCCACACAGGTGAGGAGGAGGGCGAGAGCCCCAAATGTCGAAAACATCGAGGCACCCAGGCGCCAGGGCCGGATCTCCCTTTCGAGCAGAATGGCAAGTGGCCTCACATTGACGTAGGGAAGGTCGGGCACGGAGCCCTGTACGGCACTGCGCACGGGTCCAATCAAGGGTGTGACCGCGCGTCCTGTGCCCCGTACCAGCAAGAGCCGCTGTGACATTCCGGAAGTCGCCCTGTTCAAAGGAACGTACACCTGTAGGACGTTTTCCTCGGATTCGATCACACTCTCTTTGCGCATATCTTGAGCTATACCTATTACTTGTATGCATGACGCCCCCTCCGGTCCCACCACGACGCATTGGCCCAATGCGCTTTCACCGGGCCACCAGCTCGCGGCAGCCCTTGCGCTGACAACAATGGCGTTGCCGCTTTCCGAGTCCTGCGTGCTGAAGTCGCGACCCGAGAGTATTGGCGTCCCCATCGTCTCAAAAAATCCCGGGCTCACCGCGTTGATGTAAGCGCCTGGCACCGAGTCGCGTCCGGGTATGCGTATGGAGCTGCCCCACGACGAAGCAAATGGTACCGTAAGCGAAACCGCGGCACTCTGTACGCCGGGGACACCTCTGACGGCTTCCGCCATTCGTTCATAGAAATCGTTGAGCTGGTCGGCAGCGTAGCCGGTGCCCCTTGAACCAATCGACGCCATGAGGACCCCCTCGGGGGCCATGCCGAGCGGAACTTCAGATATCCTTCGTAGACTCTGCACAAACAATCCGGTACCTGTGAGCAGCACTGTAGCCAAGGTCGCTTGCAAAGTCAGGAGCGCCGCCCGGGTCCGCGCTCCGTGGATCGTCCGCGCTCCGGCCTTGCTTCCTGTCTTTAGAGCGGCTGCGAGTTCCATACGGCTGGCCTGAAGTGCCGGAAGCAGTCCAGCAAGGAGTGCTGTCACTAGTGTCGCAACCGCAGCGAAGAGGAGAAGCCGCCCGTCCACTACGGAACCCGTCCAGACCACGTCGCCAAAAAAGATCACGCGCAGGGCTTCGCCTCCCCAGCGCGCCATGACAATCGCGGCAGCACCTCCAACCAGAGCAATTGTGATGCTCTCGGTCAGCAACTGAGCCACGAGTCGACGGCGCTTTATGCCAAGTGCCAGCCGCAGCGCAATCTCGCGTCTCCTTCCAAGAGCACGTGCCAGCATCAGGTTTGCCACGTTCGTACAGGCGATGAGCAGGACGAGTCCTGCCACGCCTGCGAGAATCACGGCTATGCGAAGGTCGCCTTGCGCTCCCGAGCGCCCACTCGCTAAGGCGGCCCTTACAGGTTGCACCACAATCGCCGGGTCGTAGTTCGCCAGACGCCGCTCGTCTACCGTGGACCGAAACAATGTAGCGGCTTGCTCCGCAGCCTGACCGGGCGAAACACCCGTGCGCAATCTACCAAAGATATGCAGCCAGGTAGATTGACGATCCTCGGTCCAGTTGCTGCTTACAAATCTTAGGCCTTCGGCCGCCGACAGCGGAATCCATATGTCCGTTGCGCCCAGCCAGAGACCTGTGAAGGCGCGCGGCGCAATGCCAACGATCGTATACGGTCTCGTGCCAATACGTACCTCGCGTCCGATAGCTGACGGATCGCCTGCCATCTCACGCTCCCAGAAGCCGTAGCTGATGACTGCAACTGGAGCCCCCACAGGCTGTGATCCTTCATCCGCTGTAAAGAATCTTCCGTTATGAGGAGTCACGCCGAGGAGCGAGAAGTAGTTGGCGCTGACCAGGACGCCGGCAGCGCGCGCAGCGTCTCTCCCTCGTCCAACGGGAAAGTCCTGCGGAGTCGTCATCAGCCCGATGCCCCGAAAACCACTCGCTCCTCTCAGAGCACGATACGCAGGGAAGGAAAAGAAAAAAGACGGTCCGCTGCTTTCGCCACCTTGTCTCGCGCGCCACTCTACGCCAATGCGAGCCACACCCTGTGGATCCCGCACGTGAGCCGGAGGGCGCAGGAGTAGCAGATCTACTATCCCAAACATCGTCGCGTTGGCTCCAATGCCGAGTGCCAGGGTCAGCACAGCCGCCACGGTAAAGGCCGGAGACTTTAAAAGAGCTCGAAAGGTGTAGCGAAGGTCCTGTGCGATCATGATGGGGTGTGACGTCCCCTATTTGATCGCCGTTTACTCGCGACGGTTTGAAGTCGGAGTGGTACCGTTCAGCCGGTGTTGGACCCTCCAGATGGCGGCTCGTCACGTTTCATCCCGCGATCCGGTGGCGGGTCGTGGACCACTGCTGGTCATCACGCTAGTTTGGCGAGACTACCTCCCTCTTCACATCCCAAGTGTGCGCCGAGCGCTTCCGTGCACAGCAACGGTCACTCCGATGTCATTCCGCCAATTCCAATGAGAACAAGGCTCACTCTAGCAGCACTGGCAGCGATGCTGGCCCTTCCCTCAGTCTCGGCCGCACAGGGATTTCGCAGCAATGACCCCGTGATCCGGCGTATGTGGCAAGTTGGGATGGAGCAATCGCAGACCGAACGTCTCGCTCAGGTACTGATCGACTCCATCGGCCCCAGGCTTTCAGGAACGCCCGGCTTTCAATCAGCGGTAGAATGGGTCGAAGGCGTCTACAAAGGCTGGGGAATCACTACACGGCGTGAGCAGTACGGCACTTGGCGCGGTTGGCGCCAGGGTGCCTTCCATATGGACATGATCGCGCCACGCGTGCAAACCCTGGATGTGGAACTGCTCGGCTGGAGCCCGGGAACGAATGGCAGGGCCATAGAAGCAGACGTTGCCATTGTACCAGACTTTCGGGACGCTGCGGCCGCCAATCAATGGTTGTCGACTGTTCGTGGAAAGTTTGTGCTCGTTTCTCCTCCAGAGATCATGTGCAGAGCTCCGCACGAACTCCAGGTAAATGCGCGCGCAGCAACCGTCGACTCTATCAATGCACGTCGAACCGGGATTCGCCGCGAGGTTGGCGAACGGCTGCGAGCCCTGGCTGGAGGCGGGCAGGGTCAGGCCAGTATTCGCAACGTATACGCGCGCCTCGATTCCGCAGGCGTCGCCGGACTCGGCTCACTCACCTGGTCCAACGGGTGGGGAGTAAACAAGATCTTTGGAACGCTTTCGGATCGCGTGCCCACCTTTGATCTGTCATGCGAAGACTACGGAATGCTCTACCGGCTCGCGTCAAACAATCAGGGTCCGCGAATCCGTTTTACCGCCGATGCCCAGTCTACACCACGTGAAGTGCCGATGTTCAACGTGGTCGGCGAAATCAAAGGACGCGAGCTCCCTAACGAGTATGTGATGCTTTCGGCGCACCTCGACAGTTGGCACGGTGCGCAGGGAGCCACAGACAACGGGACGGGCACGATCATGATGATGGAAGCAATGCGAATCCTGAAAGAAGCTTACCCACAGCCGCGTCGCACGATTCTAGTGGGTCACTGGGGGGGAGAAGAGCAAGGAACCATTGGCTCGAAATCGTTTGCCGAAGACCATCCCGACGTCCTTTCGGGGATGCAGGCGCTCTTTAATCAGGATAACGGCACCTGGCGGATAGAGTACCTCGAGGCCAGCGGTTTCCTCAAGGCTGGTGCCAATCTGGCCAGCTGGGTTTCGCAGCTTCCCGCCGCGCTTACCGACAGCATCCAGTTTGCTGCTCCCGGTGGGCAGGTAAACATGGGCAGCGATCACACATCGTTTATTTGCCGACCTGCCCCTGCATTCCGCCTTCAGTCGAGTTACCCGGAGTATCGTCAGTACACCTGGCACACCAATCGTGATACCTACGACAAAATCGTCTTTGATGACCTCAGGCAGAACGCCACAACCGCGGCTATGCTGATTTATGCAGCCTCTGAGGACCCACAGCGCATCTCGACAGAAAAGGCTCTCCTCCCACCTGGACCCAATGGTCAGCCCCGGTCCTGGGTCCAGTGCAGCCCCGCAGCGCGGAGCTACGAGGGTACCCAGAGACGTTAGGCGCCTGGAATCAGAAGACTGTTTTTATCCCGACCAGTAGCTGCGTGTCGTTGTTGCTTAGTGCGCCACGCGAGCGTGCCGTTGCGTCATAGAGGGACTGATAGGAGAACTTGAGGCTCGTAGACTGCCGCAACGCATAGGCCAGTTCGGACGTGGAATTCACCGTGTAAGAATCCACGTCCCTGACCTTGGGCTGATAGTACGTGGTGTGCGAGACCTTGAGACGGTCACCGAGCGAATGCAGCAAACGAATGCGCCCCGACCAGCGCGCGGCCGACACCGTCGCCGTGTCCGAGGAGGCCTTTGTCGGACGCAGGCGCTCGGCGAGCATTGCCAGGCTCACGTTTACTTCACTCTCCTCCGACTTGACGAGGACGACCTTGCCGCCAACACCCAACCCAACGCGGTCCAGGATTCGCTTCTCGTAGCTCGCCTCATAGTTGAGAAATGCAAAAGGCGAGAACGTCGCGTAAGGCCGAACGTCGAGCGCCAGAGTGGCAAGCCACGTCCGCTTAGTTACCTCACGCGGAATCGTGTCACGAGCAGCATCCGCGTAGCCAAAGCTCACGCTGCCACTGCCCTCTATCAGGCTGTCGGCTACAGATAGGCCGCCCTTGGTGAATAGGACTCGCTGATCGGTGTTTCCGGAGAAGAAGCTGGCGGAGGCTTCCAGGCTGCCCTTGAGTACTGGCTTCTGGCCGAGTGCCGCCGGTAAAGGCGCTACAACGACCAGCACTGCACAACAGAGACGTTGACGAACTCGCATTAGCATCAAGAAGACTGATTTGATACTCACAACGTAGTGAACTGACACGCGTAGGCGAACCTTTGCGGAGCAATGTCAGCATTGACTCTGTAGCCGGAGTCCCCAAGTTATCGCATGACTCTCGAGCGCCTTCTCCGCGACACTCGCTTCGCGATTCGCACCCTCTCGCGCACACCAGCCTTCGCGCTCATTGCCATTTTGAGTCTGGCGCTGGGCATCGGGGCGAATACAGCAATCTTCAGCCTCGTTAACGGCCTCCTCTTCACCAAGCCATCGCTGCCAAACAGCGCGTCGCTTGTTGAACTACACAGACACAGGCCGGGAGAGTTCAACGCTGTCAGTCAGCATGATCTCGATGACCTGCGTGAGGGTGCGGGGACAATGGTGACTGGCTTATCAGCTTATCTCCCCTTTACGGGACAAATCGGCGGTGAATCAGGTCCTGGAACAGTAGTGCTGGGAGAACTGGTTGACGCCGAGTATTTCAGAATACTTGGCGTCGAGATGGCAATGGGTCGGGGCTTTCTTGACGAAGAAGACCGCGCGGCTCTTGCAAGTCCCGTTGTTGTGATCGGTCACCGTCTATGGAGAAATGCGCTGGGCGGCAGACCTCAGGTTGTCGGGAGCCAGATCAGGCTCAACGGCCGGCAGTACACCGTAGTTGGGGTAGCGCCCGAACGTTTTGCGAGCCACACCGGCGGCATTCGAGTTGACGTGTGGGCACCACTGGCGATGGCGGATCATCTAAGTCCCTTTGATCCATCCTGGGACAACCTCTTCGCGATTGGGCGCCTGTCTCCGGGTACGTCTGCGGCCGCATTTTCCCAGGCAATGGAATCCATTGCCACGCTCAAGGATAGCGAGCGTGGACGGTCGCAGCGCACCTGGAAGTACTCTGCGACATCTTTTGATGACATTTATCTCGTTCCGTCTTTCGACAACACAGTCAAAGCAGTTGCTGTTTTGCTTCTTGTTGTAGTGGCGCTTGTCCTGCTCGTGACGTGCAGCAACCTCGCCGGTTTTCTTCTGGCACGTGCAATGGACCGGCGCAAGGAAATGGCAATCAGAATGGCCATCGGAGCGAGCCGGGCGATGGCCGTCTCGCAGATGATCATGGAGGCTGTCCTGTTGTCTCTTGCCGGAGGGGCGGCAGGGATCCTTTTGAGCCGCTGGCTTATCAGTGCGCTCCTCTCGATGCAATTGCCGCTTCCTATTCCCCTCAACATCGAGATCGGCGTAGACTGGCGTGTTCTGCTTTATACACTTGGAGCGAGCGTTGCTGCGGCGCTTCTCTTTGGAGTCATACCAGCGCTGCGCGCCACATCGGTCTCAGTTGCACCAGTTTTGCGCGATGAAGCCGGCGGTTCAAGCGGCCGCGCCGGCCGGTTACGCAATTTGCTCATAGCGGGCCAGCTTGCGATGTCACTTCTTCTGCTGGTGACCGCTGGACTCTTTATCTCGAACATGAAGTCCGCGCTCAGCGTCGATCCGGGATTCTCGACCGCGCCCGCCGGCGTGCTCACCGTTGATCTGAGGGGTAGCGGCTATCGCCCAGACCAGTACGAGGCTGCTTACCATCGAATCAAAGAGTCAATCGAGACTATCCGAGGAGTTCGCGAAGTATCGGTATCGGATCGAATTCCGATGATGATTGGCAATGCCGGAGGACTCGTTACCATCCCCGGTATCGAGAACGCTCAGGGTCGCTCCGAGTTCTACCTTGAGTCGTCTGCCGTCAGCCCGGAGTACTTCCGCGTGCTTGGCATTCCGCTCAGGCAGGGGCAGGAGTTTACTGATGCCCAACGATCTGGCACAGCTGGTGTTGCGATCATCAATAGTATTGCAGCCGAGCGTTTCTATCCTCGCGGCGATGCTGTTGGGCGCGTGGTTTTTGTCGATAGCACGCCGCTAACGATCGTGGGCATTTCGGAGACGGCTCGTGACAGGGGTTTGGTGGAAGCACCTCGCCGTATGATTTATACGCCGCTTCTGCAGTCGTTCTCGTCGCGAATGATTTTTGTGGCCCGTGGCGAACAGCCCGCGGCTCGTCTGGCTGACGACATGAGGCGTGCGGCCCTCGCGTTCAATGCAGATCTATTTGTGGTTGATTCCAAAACGCTCGATCAGCACCTGGGAGTGATCTATTTCCTTCCACGGATGGCGGCCTGGATAATGTCGGGCTTTGCTGTGTTGGCTCTGATACTGGGTTGCATTGGGCTCTATGGAGCCGTGAGTCACGCCGTGGTACGCCGTTCTCCGGAGCTTGCAATCAGGCTCGCGCTGGGAGCGACTCCAGGTAGCATAGTAAAGCTCGTGGTTCGTTCGGCCATGGTGCTCGTGGTCGCTGGTGCGGTTGTAGGGCTTGCCATGGCGCTGGCTGCAAGCGGCTTTTTGGGGCAATTCCTCATCGGCGGGCGTGGATTCAACCCGTTGGTGTTTGGCCTCGTGACTCTGGTGCTCGCGCTGGTCGCGCTATTGGCATCGTGGCTGCCGGCAAGGCGCGCCGGACGAGTAAACGCAATGAGCGCCATGCGAGGATCCATGTAAGCTCCACCGCAACGATCTTTTGGCCGCGGAACCCAGGGTCTTTTAAGCCGCCGATGAACGCGGATTTGACTATCAACCCCCCATCATCCTCCGTACTTCCCGGTCCGCAAGCTTCGCCAGGCGAGCCCCAACTTCGTCCTCCCCAACACGACCCGCAAACGACGCGGCGTGCAAGAATGCGATCGTGTTGTGATGTCGGCGAGCACGTATCACAACCTGTTGCGCCATAGG
>CAZYTS010000012.1:9974-13854 GCA_964649855.1 uncultured Gemmatimonadaceae bacterium | reverse complement strand
GCACTAATGCGGCAAACCAGGCGTCCCAGAAGGCTTCGCCCACCACATTGCGCCGGTGTGCAAAGTACACGGCCCGAGCGAGCCGTTCCGGTTCGCCATACGAATAGATCACGTCGCTGTCCGGTGAAATCTGTCGCGCCAGGGCCGTCATGAGTCGCTCTACACCAGAGGCCGGCACCGCAGGATTCACTGCCAACTGCAGTACCAGATCGGCACCGTGTGCTACTCCGTGCCGGTATCCCACAACGGGATCATAGGCCCGGTAGTCCTTGATCTCACCCATATATGCGATCGCGGCATCGATTACCCCATCACGTTCACTCGTCGACAGAGCCGGCTTGATTCGATCGGCCCGCGCGACTTCAGACAAAACAAGGGCTGCAAACGGCTTTCGAAAACCTTCTGAATCATCAGGCGCCACAATCATCGGTCTGAGTCGCCCACCCATCGCACGAACGGTGGCCGTATCGAGCAAACCTCCGCGCATCCACGTCGAAAGCGCTTCGTAAACGATCCCGTCTCGCAATGTCGGATCCGGATCGCCGATACAATCGACGAGCGCAAGTGCCAGCCGGTTGCGCTCCGATGCGTCGCCAATCTCGAACCTGGCAGACTTGACCGAATCGAGTTGCGAACGCGAGTAACCAGCGGGCCGGCAATCCCTGGGAACCAGCAACTCAACGCCGGCGCCTGAGAATATTGAGCCGGTTGTCAACATCACCAACAAACCTGCACCACCAATTCGCATCATCGGACGCTCGGGCTAGGAGTTTCGCGCTACATCCGGCATGCTGCTATCTATGAACTACACGGCACATAGTTGCCCCCGCAGGTAGCGTCCACAAACTCTCGGGGGCAAAGCGTTCCACGCGCGGTTGTGTCGTCCCTAGAACTCTGCCAGAATCTCGGCCGAGTTTTTTACTGATGCGAACTCCCCATTGAGAGCGGCGAGTTCCACTCGGTGAATCAGCTCGGCGTCGTACTCCAAGCCGTCTGGACCGACCCGTTCGTAGGTTGCCGTCGCATCGGCAACGACAATGACGCTGAATCCCAGGTCCGAACCCATTCGTGTGGTCGCCGAAACACAATGATCTGTGGTAAGTCCGGCAACTACCAGGGTGTCGATTCCGTTATCGCGCAAGTGCTTCTCCAGCCCAGTGCCGATAAATGCGCTGTTTACCTCTTTCTGAAAGACAGGCTCGCCATCCAGTGGTGCGACTTCACTCTTGATGGCGTTGCCCGGTAGTTCAGGCCTTAGAGGAGAATTCAGCTCAACGGACATATGCTGGACGTGGAGCACCGGACGCTTGGCCTCCCGCCACGCCTTTAGCAATTGGGCCATATGGCGTTCCGCATCCGGATTGTTGCGATTGCCGAGCCGCGGGTCATCCATGCCCTGCTGCACATCGATTATGAGCAATGCGATACTGTTGGTCATTGCAACTATCTACTAACCGTCCAGAGCCAAGGCAAACTCATTGGCCGTGTTGAATCGATCGGCAGGAACCTTGGCCAGGGCGCGCTCCAGAGCGGCCTCCACATGGCTGGGAATACCGCTCCTCACGTCGCCCAGCCGCGGGGGAGGCGAATTCATAATGCGCGCCATCAGACCCTGGATGTTCGTGCCCGTGAAAGGCGGATCGCCCGCGAGCATCTCGTACAGAATACAACCGAGCGCATAGATGTCCGCGCGACCATCGATCTCCCTGTCGCCGGCCGCCTGCTCCGGACTGACGTAGGCCGGTGTTCCAACGGCAAAACCCGGCTGCGTCAGACGATCACCGCCGGCATGCGTCAGAGCCAGCGCGATTCCAAAATCAAGAAGCATGGGCTGGCCCTCGTGGAGCAGGATGTTTTCTGGCTTTATATCACGGTGGATCACTCCTTGCCGGTGCGCATAGTCTATGGCCAGCGCCATAGTCCTTGCGATCACAAGGGACTGGTTGATATCGAGCTGTCGATGCCTGTCAATGAAGGCCCTGAGTGTATCACCGGAGAGGTGCGGCATGACAAAGTACAGGACATCGTCAGCCCCTCCTGAATCATAAAGAGAGACGATGTTCGGGTGCGTCAGCCCCGCTGCAACACGTATTTCCCGCAGAAATCGCTCGGCGCCCACGACTTCAGCAAGTTCGGGACGCAAAACCTTGATTGCAACAGGCCTGTCATGTCTCAGATCCCTGGCGAGAAAGATCGTCGCCATCCCGCCACGGCCGAGTTCCCGTACTATAGAGTAGCGCGTACCAAGGTGCAGCGTCAGGCGTTGCAGCTGGCTCTCCCGTGCTGATAGCATAGAGTCATCCAGCATGGGCAACGGCGAGGCAGCTCCCGGTTGTGTATCGACGCCAACCGGGGAAACAACAACCGGATCCTCGATGCCCGGAAGGCGCACCACGCTGGGCGTCCCAAACTTGAGGCCTTTCCCGGCACACAAATCCCGTACAGCAGAAGAAACGAGAATCTCCCCCGCTTTTGCTGTACGGCAGATGGCGCGTGCCTGATCCACGGCAACGCCAAAGAGACTTTGGTGCTTGGCAACCGGTTCTCCAGCGGCCATCCCTATTCTCAGCAGCGGCGCAGCTGCGCCATCATGCGCAGCATCGGCAATGGTCGTCTGAATCGCCTGGGCAAACTGGACCGCGAGCGATGCAGACGCGAAACTCAGCATCATGCCATCGCCGGTATGCTGAACTTCTCGTCCGCGATACTCGACTAGTGCCTTTCGCACGATCCGATCGTGGTCCGCCAATACAGTCATTGCAGCGGCATCGCCAAGCCTGCTTCCCACCGTGGCGAGATTGTCGAGCTGGGTAAACACGACTACGCGCAAACCGGTATCAGGCGTTCCGTCCTGCAGAAGTGCCTCACCACTCGGCGCCAGTATTCCGCCACCCAGGAAGGCGTCGATGCTTTGTGCATTGACCTGGATAATGCTATCGGCTACGAGGCCGTGCGCCTCGCGATGTACGGCCTCACATGCCTCCCGGCTCGGACCTTCTGCAAAGCACACGACAGTTTGTCTTTCGTTGTCGTACCAATAGCCATGATATGTTACACCGTACTTTCCCTGTGTTGCGACGTCGGCATAGTGCGCATCCCTCAGCTTATCGGGAGTGACGTCATCGGGAAGCCGGTGAATATCCATGAAGTGCGGCATAAGTTTTCTCGGAATCAAGAAAGAGAGCATTCGCGCGAACCGCTGTCCAGCCGACTTAGGTAGTGCCCAACCACGGCATAGCGGGAGGCTCGTACCCCCCACATCGGGGGGTGCGAGCCGTGACACTCGCCTTGTCCTCGCTCCGCACACCACCCAGCGTTCGCGCGACATGCCTTACGGTACTAACACGCGAAAGGCTTCAATCCACGAACGCCCATAGAAACTCGCGGCTCTTGCGATCCATCCCTACTGGATCCGGCAGATGATACAAATCACCGGAAACGTCACGCACGAGCATCCCGCCGGACGGAAGGTCCCTGGGCCAGTCGTCCAGGTGCGTCTGAAAAGTCCGGGATCCCTGCCGGGTTTCGACCTTCCAGTTACGGATCTCGATCTCCTCATCAATATCCACGATTCGCGTTACCTCGAACACAAATCCCGATTCCGCCAGCGCGGTTTCGAGCGCTCGCCTCGAACTTTCTTCGAGCATTGCTGGATCCTCGATGTGGCCCAGTTCGTTGTCCTCGTCGTCGCGCAGCGTGAAGTGACGATGTGGCTGGGACCACGGGAAGCACTGCCTTACACGCGCCGACCGTTCAACGCCGTCGACGAGCACGACAAGTCGCCCCCCTGCCCCGGATCTCAATACAGGTTGTGTACTCTCCCCCTCTCCCTCCCCCTCCCCTTCTTCGGGTACGGCAACCTCTCTTAGCGCTTCCATTA
>CAZYTS010000012.1:0-9964 GCA_964649855.1 uncultured Gemmatimonadaceae bacterium | reverse complement strand
ACGACAAGTCGCCCCCCTGCCCCGGACCTCAATACAGGTTGTGTACTCTCCCCCTCCCCCTCTTCGGGTACGGCAACCTCTCTTAGCGCTTCCATTAGTCTGTTCCTCCTTTCGTGCCGTCCAAATGCCAGGCACCTGGAAAGTGTTTCTAGTGAAGTTGTAGCTGCAGTTCGTAAAGCTTGCGGTATTTGCCGTCTGGAATACCGAGCAGTTCACGGTGAGTGCCAGACTCCACGATTCGTCCATCTTCAAAGACAAAGAGTCTCGACGCTCTCCGAAGCGTGGACAGCCGGTGTGCAATGGCAAACACAGTTCTGCCTGCCACCAGGCGGTCCAATGCCTGCTGGATCTCGCGTTCAGTTTCCGTGTCAACGCTGCTTGTAGCCTCGTCGAGAATGAGTATCCTCGGATCCCGCAGAACTGCGCGCGCGATTGAGATTCTCTGTCTCTCACCACCCGAAAGCGTATGACCACGCTCTCCCACGATAGTGTCGTAGCCCTGACCCAGCTTGCAGATAAAGTCGTGGGCGTTGGCCACGCGAGCCGCCGCAATTACTTCGCGCAATGAAGCCTCGGGAACACCGTAACGGATGTTCTCCGTCACTGTACCGTGAAACAGGTACGGTTCCTGAAGCACCATGCCGAGCTGCTTACGGTAGTGCGCGCTGTCCAATTCACGAATATCGATTCCGTCGATCCGCACAGTTCCGCTGTTCACATCATAGAAGCGGGCAATGAGATTCACGACAGTTGACTTGCCTCCACCAGATGCTCCCACGAGACCAATCAGTTCTCCGGGTTGGACATCAAACGTGATTCCGCGTAGCACCTGACGCACACCGTCGTACGCGAAAGTCACGTTCTCAAACTCCACCCTGCCGTTGACCGGTTCCAGCAGCAACGGAGTCGGCGCATCACGCACTTCGGGTTCGCTATCGAGCACTTCAAAGACCCGATGCGCCGAACTCGTGGCACGGTTTACTGTACGCGCCATCTGGCCGATGATCTCCATGGGACCGATGAACATGGTGGTATAGAGCAAAAAGCTTACAAAGGTACCCGTTGACAGTTCGGGCCCCGTACCCAGAAGCCGCGGTACGGCAAAGGCCCACACTGCAACGGTTGTTGCGTGTACTCCAAACATCAGCAGCGGCCAGAAAGTGGTCCACATGCCATGAACGCGGTTGAACTCATTGGTGACTGAGTGATTGCGCTGTCCAAAGCGTGCGATTTCGCGCTCCTCCTGGCTGAACGCCTTTACAACACGTATGCCGGGAATCGTGTCCGACAACACGTCCGTCACAGCCGACCATTTACGCCACGCCCTTATGAAAACGCTGTTCAACGACTCTCCGTGCCTGTAGATCAACCAGCAGAAGAGAGGTACCGGCAGCGTCATCACCAGCCCCAGACGCCAATCCAGGCTCAGTAGCACGAGCGAGAGGCCTGCCAGCATGATGAGCGACAGCGACACGTCAACCACACCAAATGCCACAAAGTCCCAAAGACGATCTGTATCTGATGTAACACGCGTTATGAGTCCTCCCGTCTTCTTTCGCGAAAAGAAGGAAATGCTCATGCGCTGCAGGTGCTCGTATAGCTCCGCCCTGAGGTCGCGCGCTATCCACTCACCCAGCATCGACATGAGACGCAGACGCAGTAGCGCAGCCGCCTGGCGAAGCACATAGAGCGCTCCCATCGCCGCCACCGCTGTCCACGCCATGATCGCTGCCGCGTTGCGTGAGATGGCGCCGTCCTGAGCCGGCTTTACCACGCGATCGATTACGTGCCCAGCAAGGTAAGGTGGTACGAGACTGGCGAGTGTGATGACCGCTGCCGCGCTCATACCGATCGCTACTGCGCGTCTGTAGGGCTTCATATACCCAAGCAGGCGCAGCAGAACAGCGGAGCGGTGGCGAGCCACCAGAGCCTGCGCGTCTCTTATCGGGCGCGACACTGCATCCAGGTACATCTCGTCCCCGTTGGCCGCTGAAACGATGCGACCAGCGATTGCCTCATCGAGAACAAAGCGGATGTTCTCGACTGCTCCACGCTGGCGGTGTGAGTAGCGCACGACGGCCAGTGTCTCGCCTTCTTGACCGAGCAGGATGAGCGCGTTGGAACTCAGGCCCTGAGTCTCCTCGATGCGGGCGATATCGTGCCTGGCCAGGGATTGCAGTTCCCAGACTCCGGGGATAGTGGCGCGCGCGATGGTTACGTGACGCTGGCTCAACACCAACCACGCTTCGCCAAGTCTGAAGTCGTCGCCTATATCTGTGTAGGCGTACAGAACGACTTCGTCACCAGCCGATTGCAGTTGTGCGCGAAGCTCGGGCGGCAGGCTAGCCGGCTGACCTGTATATCGAGCAACTATTTCGTGGTTCATTGCGTGATCCCCGGTGGATTGCTTGAGGGTGCTTTGTAGAGCAAAAAGGCCTTTCGGGTTTGAGGGAGCTCCCGAAAGGCCGGATCACGACAACGATTCCGGGACTTCTAGGGTGCTCGACCTCGGCGCATTCCGTCGCATACGACGACCGTCGTCGCGTACGGGCGCACGTCGCCTACGCGGCCGAAAATCGGCACGAGGAGGCGGCGGGTTAGGGTGAGGGAGCGCTGTGACATCATGGTAGGAATGGAGACCCGCGCAGTGGCGAGTTGGTCACGCATGATAGGTAGATGCTGGCGAAGTCTGCAAGTATGACTTTTGGCAGGGACAGTGTTTTTGTTGTTCATGAGGTCGCCGGGGTTGAGGAGGCGAGTCTTGCACTGTTCCCTTGGGGTCAGATGGGGATGACCGTAAAACCCGCGATGGCAAAGTGGCGGTCAAGTGTAAGCGCCTGCTGAATCCTGCGAGTCTTCATTATTTCAAAGCTCACCGCATCGGAGAGAGAGAATGCCTGATCCTCGAAACGGGTGATCCATCCACCAATCGCCTTATTCTCCAACTCCAGATCGCTAGTAACAACCACATTGGGAGGTGATCGAACCTCGCTCAGGAATTGCAGCGCAGGAGTAATACCTGAGCGCGTCAGGATCAGTGCGTGACTTTCGGCGATCACAAGGTTGCTAGTAACGATACGAGCGCCGTCGCTGATCATGGCCCGCAGTGCATTTGCCAAGCGAGCATGATCAGGGTGGCTGGACCGAGCGAGAGGGTACCAGGCGCTCGAGTCGACGAATAATTCAGCGGCCACGTTTCTTCTTCCCTTTTGGAGCACTGGCGCGCTTGTCCTCGATGTCGGCGAGGTAACGATCGTGCTCGCGTGCGATGTCGAAGGGATCGACCGAGTCGCCGTCGGGCGCGATCCCAATGATCCGCAGCGCTGGATGGTTTTCTGGCGACGTTAGCTGGTTTTCGAGCGCTTGCAGCGCTTGGCGCATAACCGCTGACTTGGTAGAACCCAACCGATCAGTCAGACGGTCAAGGCGGTCCTGGTCAGCCGAGTCGAGATAGACCTGAACGGGCTCGGCGACCCGACCCTTAGCCTTGTCATTATACATCTTCATGGTATCATGAAACTTGCTCATGAAGCCCTTGGCAAGGGCAATCGTCGTGCACCCAGACTAGCGCAAAGAATGGGCGCGGCCTATTCGCCCGCGCCCGTTCTCCGTGCTCAACCTTCGAGGCTTGCCCTCTCGTCAAAGTGAGGATCAGAGACTCACTTCGCGCCGTGTGTTTCCGCCCGTTTGTAGATGATCGGGTTAATCGGAAGCTTGTCACGATCAATGACATTTCCGTCCTTCATAACCAGGCTGATCTTTCGAATGTTGGTGATATCTTCAAGCGGGTTCGCATCCAGCATTACAGCATCGGCAATCCGACCACGTTCAATAGTGCCGAGTGAGTCGCCCATGTTGTACGGCAGCGCCTTGGCACCATTCTTTGTGGCGGCCACGATTGCTTGGGCCGGAGTCATCCCAAAGTCTACCAGCGACTCGATCGACGCGAGCGTGCCGACGCCGGGCTGACGTGCCCCCCATGCATTTGGATCGCGTGAGAACTCTATCGGCTGAGCAACCTGATTATCGGTGGCCGTAGTAATCGGGCAACTCGTCTTAACAATCTTCTCCGCATTCCCTCGCATGACGCGAGAATTCGTGGCGCGGATCGAGTCCTCGATCATTTTCTCTGTCATCTTAGGCTTGGGCCAGTTGCGCAGTTCAGTCGGTTCGCTGTTGGCCGTCGCACCGCCAGTACGATTGGCCGCCCCCGCCCGAGCCTGCGCCATCTGGTACGCTCGACCAGCGTGGTTATTGCCGTGGATCGAGCAGAAGGGCTTTTTCTCATCGAGTAACTTCAGGATCTCATCTGGGATCGGGACACCACCAACTTCTGGATGCTGGATCAGATCGATTCCCGACATCAGTGCGATATACATGCCTTCGGGCGTTGTGGAGTGCGTCTCAGCCATCAGCCCCCGTTTATGCACTGCGTCCACAATCGCCTTGAACTGCCGCTCGGAGAAAACGAGACCGGGTTCAGTGTGGGTATGTGTCGTACCACCAATTTTCACAAAATCTACACCTTTATCGATGTAGTCATTTACGATCACGCGTAAGGAGTCCGGACCGAACCAGGGCATTAGTTCACCTGCGCCCTGAGTAATCTGATCATTTATCCATTCCTCGAAATAGTTCTCTGGATCGCGACCACGAAAAGTCTTGGAGAAGGTGCCGCCCCAACCGATGATATTGCCAGCAATGTACATTCGAGCGCCGACTGCCTTCCCGCTGTTGATTGCATCACGCGCCGCGATAAGCGGCATCATTGTACCGTAAGAGTCGCGCATCGACGTGACACCGTACTTGAGATGCATTTGGGCACCTTCAATCGCGATGTCGCTTAGCCGGTCCCAGTACCGCGCGTATTCGGCTGCACTGGTTGGCATGGCGTTGTGCACATTCGTATCTACGAATCCCGGGGTCAGGTATTTGCCCGTGCCGTCAATCTTTTGCGCACAGTCCGGTACCTTTACATCAACCCGTTTGCCAATTTCGACAAACTTTCCATTGCGTGAGAGCACGGTGGCATCGGCAAAGGCCGGTCCGCCGTTGCCGTCGATCACCGTGACACCAACTATCGCTACTGCACAAGGTTCACGACCCTGTGCAGAGAGTAGCGACGGAAGGAGCCACATCGCTGTAACCAGAAAGGCGCCGCCGCGGAAATTGAAGAGAGACATGAGGTAACCTCTATGAGGTGTCAGTGCGATATCGGTTGGGATACAGGCGACAAAGGAATATTAGAACTTGCCTGCAGCACATGCTGAATCGTGCTGTCTTGTGTCACGGAGTGCGCACAGGTCGACGCCGCATACGCTCCAGAGGATCGGCGACTCCGGTGAACGTGTACTCTGGAACTTCGTAGCCCATCAGGTGACGCACGAAGTAGTCGAAAATCAGACGGCTCCCATACCAGCCACCACTCGAATGCCCTTGGTCGGGAAATACCATCATGTCAAAACGCTTGCCAGCATCTATCAGCGCGGCCGCCACGCGCGTCGTCATTGCAGGGTGGACAGCCTCGTCGAGATCACCGTGCACCAGCATCAGCTTGCCGCGGAGGTTGTCTACGAGGAGGTAGTTCGCATCCCCTTCGTAGTTGTCCTTGCCACTGGAGTCAGTGCGGAGCATACCACGCCACGATTCACCTACAATGGTGTGCTCGCTCCGATCGTCGTGGTTACCAGCGAAAGCCACGCCAACCTTGAAGAAGTCAGGATAGCGCAGCATTCCTTGTGTAGTTGAAAATCCGCCTCCTGATGTGCCATAGAGCCCGACTTTATCAAGGTCGATGTACGAAAAGCGGGCACCAAGTTGCTTGATGGCCTCGACATGATCTGCAAGCGTTGCTTCACCATATCGACCCTGGTACCGCGTTCGATAGTAGTTCCGGATTGCCGGTGAAGGGTCGCGTACTCCTCGAGGTTGAATGTGGATCACAATGAATCCAAGTTCCGCGAGCGCTTGCTGCTCGCTCGAGGGACCAAAGAAGCCCCAACTCGTTATGCTTCCTAACGGCATCGGATAAATGTGATCCACAATGGGATATCGTTTCGTCGAATCAAAATTCGTCGGCTTAATGACGGCGGCATAGATCGGCGTCGCACCGTCGCTCGCTGTAAGGGTCACGATCTCGCGTGGCTTCCACCCCAGAGCCAGTGCGTTCGTGAGGTCGGTGCGCTCGAGTTCGCGAATGACACGTCCGTTGTCAGTGGTCCGGAGCACGGTCACTGGTGGTTCGTCAGCCGATGAATACGTGTCTACGAAAAAGCGGCCGTCAGGTGAGATCCTCGTTGAATGCTCGCCCTTCTCCGGTGTGAGCAACGTGAGCGAGCTACCATCGGGGCGCATACGGTAGAGCTTGGTGTGCCCTTTGAACTGGTTGGCTTCACGACCCCTGCCGGTAACGAAGAATGCACTTCGTGTGCTGTCGGCTTGAGCGTCAATAACGTTCCACGTCCCCTCGGTAACCTTCCCGATGTATCTGCCTGTACTGTCGTACCTATAGATGTGGGACCCGCCATCACGCTCAGAATACCAGTAAACATCGTTCCCACGACTGAGGTGCCAGATGCTGTTGCCGACTACGTATTCACTTATTGCGCCAAAGCGGAACGAGTTTGTGTCGGTCACAATACGGCGCGAGGCTCCCGTCTTTGCATCAGCCGTCATTAGCGACAAGCGGCTAGGCCCTCGATCGTTGCTGAGAAAGAAAAAGCGATCTGAGGTAGGCGCCCACTCCACGAACCGTGACGAGCCTGCTCCTTCCGTCATGCCACCGCGGACCCATGGAATCTGCTCAGTATTAACTCGGATTTTGGACTTGTCGGTGATGTCTATGACGTAAAGGTCATAGCGCTCGACAACTGAGTCGCTCGGAATAGCCTGGGGAACTGCAAAGAGCTCAGGGCGGATCGTTGTCGCAGAGATGTAGTAAAACTTCTCGACGTCGCGTACGTCCCAGCGCATAACCGCCATTTTTCTGGAATCGGGGGACCATGCGACCATTGGTATGCGCGGCTCACCGGTCCTACTGAGGCTGATTGACTGGAAAGTGCCAGAGCGGCCATAGGCCCACTCTTTTGACCCGTCGGTCGTTAGGCGTGTTTCGCAGGAACCTCCCGTACACCCGACCTCCCGGATATAGATGTCGTTGTCGCGTACGAGGGCGTCCCATTTACCATCTGGAGACCGACGCAGCCCACGATCGGCCGGCGGCTTGGCTGGCGTAAGAGAACAACGGTTGGTGGCCACCTCACACGAAAGTCGCTTGGCACCAACATTGAAATTCACAGACCTCTCATCCTTCGACAGTTCGAAGTCTCCGAGCGTGAGGTTTTTTGCCTCCACCACAGTATCGAGCGCTGCGGATATGCCCTGCGCAAGCAGGTTGCGATCGACCAACAGCTGCTTCGCATTGCGCGCAGGATCTACCATGTAGCGTTCCACACCTTCCGGTGTGCGCACTGAGTACCAGAAGCGATAACCGTCGTCAAGCCAATTAATGTCGATCTGGTTGCGATACATCTTATCAGCTGATCGGTGGCTCATGAAACGCTCCGCCCGCGCATACGCTGAGGCAGGGAGAGTGTCGATATAACGCTGCGCTGATGCTTGAGCGGTGATCAGACATTGCAGCAGCACTCCCAAGGTCATCGATGAAAGTAGAGAAGGGCGCATGGTGTGTTGTTGCGAGTGGTGGATTGGTGAGCGTGCCTTGCCAATCGCTGTGCAGCGCTTCGACGGCTATAGAACGAAACGCATAGCTCGCGCGTTTCGATGTAGATGACCGTGTTCCACTACGCGTGGTAGCAATGTGCACATTGAATTCAAGCATGGCGATCAACTTGACCGCTGACGTTGAACTACCAATCTTAGCGGCCACTTGAATGTGTGAAGACCCTCCACATTACCGGCGAGCCTGCACGTCGGACCTCCACCCTCCACCCACCGTTCTGGAGAACGCATGCGTTTCACTCTACTCCACGCTGCCCTATTGCCGTTGGCGTTAGGGTCGCCACCCGTCCTAACAGAGACTAACCTAACTACCGAAGGTATCCATCTCGAAACGGAGGACGCACGGAGAGCGGGCACCGTCCGTGGTACGGTGACCGATCAGTCCTCTGGACAACCCGTGATGGGAGCACAAGTCGTCGTCGCGAATACCCGCCTCGGCGCCGTCGCCGATCAGAACGGTCGCTACGTGATCAGCCAGGTCCCGGCGGGACCACAGACGTTGACAGTTCGAATGCTCGGATACGCGCCGCAGACAACCAGCATAGTCGTAACGGACAACGGAGAAGTCACGGCTGATTTCACAATCGAGCGATCAGCCTCGCAACTCTCCGAGATAGTCGTGACCGCAACCGGGGATCAGCGCAAAGTTGAAATCGGTAACGCAGTCGCCACGTTGCGCGCTGACTCACTCGTGGCTGTCGCGCCAATCACATCGGTGGGCGACATGTTGCAGGGACGCGTTGCTGGACTGCTCACTTTTGCCAACGCCGGTGTGACTGGCTCTTCGCCGCGCATTCGTATTCGCGGCTTCAACTCGCTCTCTCAGCCTAACAACCCACTCATCATCATCGATGGTACCCGAGTCGACAACACGACCGGCGCAGGTGGTGGTGGTGGAACAAACATCCAGTCGTATGGGTGGACCGCCGGCTCCGTGACAGCAATGAATCCGGAAGAGATCGAGTCATTTGAGATTGTAAAGGGGCCGGCCGCGGCAACACTCTACGGAACCGACGCAGCAAACGGCGTCATCGTTATTCGTACCAAGCGTGGCGTTGCCGGAGCACCAGCGTGGACGTTTTATGGTGAAGGTGGTCTCATTCCAGGTCCCACAAAATGGAACGAGAACTACTACGCCTTCGGCAAGAACACTGGAGGACAGGCTGTCAACTGCGTGAATCTGGCGCGCGCGGCCGGACAGTGCACGGTAGATAGCGTCAGCCAGTGGAACCCAATGGTAGACGCCATCAGTTCCCCGGTTGGTACAGGAAATCGTCGCCAGGTAGGGGCACAGGTCTCCGGTGGTGCTCAGCAGCTTCGGTATTTTGTGAGCGCTGACTGGGAACGCGAACGCGGTTATCTGGAACTCTCGGACTCAGAGATCAACCGAATCAGTGAAGAGCGCGGCGGTGCCAAAATACCTGACGAGCAGATTCATCCTAACTATCTGCATCGAACTGCTATCCGAGCGAACGCCTCGGCAATGCTCGGGCCCAAGACCGACCTGAATGTTTCCAACAGCCTTGGGTTCCAGCGTAGCCAGATCCCGACGAATACGGTGTTCACGGACGCGGCATGGGGATCGGGGTACAAGGATGCCTTCGACGGATGGGGTAACCAGCGTCGCCCTGGTGAAAGCTTTGCGACGCGTTCTGCAGAGCGCCTCTTCCGGATCACGAGTTCGGCGAACGGAAACTTCGTGCCAAACTCGTGGCTAACGACCCGCGCGACAGTTGGTGTCGACGCCAGTTCCAATTTCTCGGACAATCTGCAGCGTCGCGGTGAAGGTGGTACGGCGCTCGTGCCAAGTCTCGGTCGCCGACTCGATGCACGTTCCAGCACGATCCTCTTTTCGGGAGACCTGGGCGCATCGGCCAGCTTTACGCTGACACCAGCACTCGTCTCGAAGACGTCGGTGGGTGCCCAATACAATCGTCGCGAACGTGGGATTACGACGGCGATCGGCACGAACCTCCCACCAGGATCGAGCACACTTGCTGGAGCGGCGACCATTACCAACTCAGAAGCAACAATCCAGTCTGTAGTAGCGGGTGGATATGTGGAACAGCAATTCGCTTTGCACGACCGGCTCTTTGTCACAGGCGCCATGCGCGCCGACGGTGCAAGCACATTCGGAAAGAACTTCAAGACTGCGTACTATCCGAAGGCGAGCCTCTCTTGGCTCGTTTCGAGCGAGGAATGGTTTCCTGAAACAAAACTCATT
>CAZYTS010000011.1:1469-37226 GCA_964649855.1 uncultured Gemmatimonadaceae bacterium | reverse complement strand
GGTTGGTGAAGTCACCCTGGAGCGAACGACTTTCACGGGCCGGTACGAAAACCAGCGGTTTCTGGGCAACCTCGCTGTGCTGCGCAACGATACAACCGTGCTTGGCCTGGTCGCCAACGTTCCAGTCGACCTGGCACTTGAAAGTCGAAGTCGTCGCCTACTCGACGACACCATGCGAGTCTCTCTGGAATCACGAGACGTAGACCTCGCGCTTGTCGAGTCCTTTACCCCTGCATTGACTGAAGCACGCGGACGCCTCAATGCAAGTGTCTCGCTCGCCGGTCGACCAAGCAGCAGGTCGTACGAGGGATTCCTGCGGATCGATAGCGCCGGTGCGCTTGTTCCCGACCTCGGCATTCGTGTCCGGAACGTTTTTGCGGACATAACTGCAAGAGATGATTCCATCACGATTCGCCGCCTTTCCATGGTAAGCGGCGAGGAGTCGCGCGACTCGATGTGGGTTACCGGCGGGCTTTCCCTGGAAGTCGAAGACGATCCATCGTTCGATCTCACACTCGGCGCGCGTGAGTTTCACGTCATCAACAAACAGAGAATCGGTGATCTGGACATCAGTGCTGGCCTGAGGCTGCAAGGCAAGCAATCTGCGTCCGAACTGAGCGGCAACGTCACAGTGAACGACGGCTATGTCGTCATTCCGCCGCTTTCTTCTAAAGACGTAGTGTCTCTAGATGATCCGGATCTCTACATGGTCGTGGATACGACTCTTGCTGCCAACCGCTCCCTGCTACCCAAAGCACCGCCTGCGATTGTTCGGGGTCTTACAGTTCGCAACGTGCAGATCAGCATGGGCCCTGACGTGCGGCTGCGGTCAGAGGAAGCAAATATCAAACTCGGTGGTTCGGTCAATGTGATCGTGGGCCGTGGGTTAGGTGTTGCCGGCACTCCTCAGCTGGCACTCGAAGGTGCACTGACAACTGAGCGCGGCACCTTTCTCATGCGTTTTGGCGACGGCTTCCTGTCGCGCCTCTTCACCATTGAGGGAGGTCAGGTGCGCTTCCTCGGCGACGCTGACTTCAACCCGGACCTGGCTATCAGCGCCATTTATACAGTTCGCACAACCTCGCTACGTTTTGCCAACAGGAGCGACGTGCGGATCAGAGCGCGTTTGCTCGGCACGCTCGCGCAGCCTCGTATTGTGCTCGAAAACGCCGACGACGTTCGCCTCAGCGACTCGGATCTGATTTCCTACCTGATCACGGGCCGACCCAGCGCGGAGATCGGCGGACTAAGCTCTGCCAGCAACTTTGCCCTGTCAACACTGAGCAGCAATCTCTCCGCGAGATTCTCGGGTCGCTTTTTTGACTACCTGCAGCTTCAGACGATGTCTGGGGCGCTGAGTGCAGGAACTCAAACTACCAATGGCAGCAATCCCCTTTATAATATCCTGCAGGGCACACAGCTCGGCATCGGCAAGCAGCTTAACGAGCGCACCTTTGTTACCGTGACAGCAGGTCTCTGTCAGCTCGGCGGGCAGCTGGGTTTTGGACAGTCGGGCTTTTCTGATGCCTTCAGCATCTCCGATGCGTTCGGAGTGACCGTTGAGTACGAGATCGCCGAGAATCTCGGTATTTCGGTCAGCCATGAACCGTCGCAGCATGCAGCATTTGCATGTGTTCCAACGCTCATGGGATTTGCGCCAACCAAGCCGCAGTTGAGTATCGATCTGTTTCGCGTCTGGCGTTGGTGAGTATCGGTCGGGCGCTGTTGATAGTAAATCCTGCTTCGCGTCGCGGACGCGCGGAGACGCAACGTGCCCAGACTGCCCTAAAGGAGCGAGGCGTTAAAGTCGAAACGGTCCTCACCGAGAGGCAGGGTCATGCTCGGGCCATCGCTCGCTCGATCGATGGGCGTTTTGACGCCATGTTTACCCTTGGAGGCGACGGCACTGCGACCGAGGTTCTTGAGCCCGCCGCCAGGGCCGGGTGTCCTGTTGGCGTTCTCCCCGGCGGTACCGGCAACCTTCTGGCGCGTTCGCTGGGGATTCCGCTCGATACGAGGCGAGCGGTTCATGCACTCCTCGAGGGTGTCGAGAGGAGGATCGACCTGGGCTCCTTAGGCGATGGACGCTGCTTTGCGTTTGCAGCGGGGGTTGGAATCGACGCAACCATGATCGAACGCGCCTCGCCGCGGCTGAAAAGGACCTTTGGGGTAGGGGCCTACCTCTTCAGCGGCACCCGGGCAGCGCTCTCGCACGAGTCCTTCGAACTCGATGCCACCGTCGACGGAAAGCGCCATGCATTCAGCGCCACCGCTGCCATGGTTGCCAACTTTGGGGATGTGTTAGGCGGCCTCTTGCGAATTGGTCCAGACATCGTTCCCGATGATGGACTACTGGACCTGTGCGTTTTCGCACCGCAGAGTTCGGCACAGGCGTTGAAATTGGGGTGGCGCCTCCTGCGCCGGAACTTCGATCAGCCGACACAGATGTACTTTCTGCGTGGCAGCGACATCAGACTGGACGTGAGGCCTGCGCGTGTGGCACAGGCCGATGGTGAATTGCTGGGCCAGACACCCCTGAACTGCTCGGTGCTGCCTGGGGCAGCGAGAGTCCTGGCGCCACTGGCTCCGCGGAGGAGTGCAACGTGATGGCGCACGGGTCTGGCCGTGGTGAGCGTGAGGAGGAACCGGTTGTGTCAACCGTGACGCCCTTAATTTAGGAGTCACAGGACGGGCGCGAGAGCCTGGAGGCACTGGCAGAAAGGCGCGCGGGCGCGCTCAATCAAATTCGCCAGCTTGCGACGGCTCTTTCGAGAACGAGCGAAGAAGAAGCTATAGTCGATGAGTTGTGCCGCGTGCTGCAGCGCGCTGTTGGTGACGCGGGAGTCGTCCTCGCTCTGACGGAGGATCGCACTTCGCGCTTGACAACGGTGAGGCATTCCGGGCCGGACGGCGAGAAGCCCCTCTTTGACCTAAGCGCCGAGGACGGAGCTCTCGCGGACGCAATCCGTAGCGGCACTACCCGCCTGGTAGTAGCGGGCGAGCGGGGGAATGCAGAACAACGAGAAGCTATTGATACGACCTTGGGAGAGATGTCGGGGGCCAATTCTCTGCTGGTAGCTCCAATGATGCAGGGGCGCAAACTCGTGGGCGTAATCATCGCCTATGCTCTAACAGGCGATGCGTTCGACGACGAGACGTGCGAACTGGTTACAACGCTGGGAATCATCGGCGGTGCTGCCTTCCGAAGTTCGCACCTGAATGCAGAAAGCGAAAAAGAACGGCGTCAGAGCGATGCGATGGCCGAAATAGCGCGTGCTTTGGGAGAGTCGCTCAGGGTAGGAGATGTGCAGCGTCTCATCCTCCGTCACGCCATGGCGCTGTTGCGCGGAGATGGTGCCTGCATTGCACTTCGTGACGGTGACTACCTACACATTGAAGGCGCCCTTGGTATCGCCGACGTTCTCGCTGGGGTCTTCATTCCTGTGTCAGGAAGTCTGAGCGGACATGTTGTTGAGCATGGCGAGTCATTCATCTCAAATGACGTGGCCTCTGAGCCGCGAGCATATCGGCGCAACCTGCAGTTGGTGAAGGTGAGCAAGGCGGTGATCGTGCCACTGGTTACGGTGCGCGGGACCATTGGGGCGCTCGCCGTATACAATCGCGACACCGACTTTGCCGAGCCCGACGCGCGAATTCTTCGGCGCCTTGCAGATCAGGTGGCGCTGGCGATTGTAAATGCACGGCTCTTTTCGGACATTCAGGAAGCAACGCGCGAGTGGTCTTCGACCTTTGAAGCGATAGGGACGGGAATGGTGGTGGTTGACGACCAGATGCGTGTGATGCGATGCAACGCGCGAGCGCACCAGCTCGCGGGGCAACGGACGGCGATGACCGTCCTGGGCCGGCCATTTTATCAGGTTTTGCTGGGCCACGATCCTTTGGAGGGAGATGATCCGCTAAGAGCCGCCATTGAGCGTGGTGCCAGGTCTCGAGGTGTGGTGAGTCGTTCAAATGACGGGGCCAGCTTTGCCGTATTCGCGGCGCCGCATCCCGATGGTGGGGCAGTTGTAACCTTCGACTCTGTTGATCAGTTATAGTTTCTGGTGTCACGCGCTGCTTTAAGCATGCGTGTGTGGTTCTCCCAAATTGGAGAGGCTAGTCATGACCGAACTCAAGGAACACGACGCCATGCGCTGCCGGTCGTGCGGCAACGAGGAGCGAGCGTCAGAGGGTTATCCTTGTGAAGATTGCGGAACGTTCATTTGCGTCATCTGCGATATGCGCGGAATTCGCAAATGCGCTTCGTGTTCTGCGAAGGCAACTGCAAAAGGTGAAACCAGGACAGCATGAGTACAGACTTTTCTTCGCTTGGGCTTGTAATAGGGCACGCCACTGATGTTGTGGGTGCAACCGGATGCACGGTTGTTCGACCTGCTGAGGGATCCATGCGATGTTCCGCGGTGCTGGTGGGCAGGGCGAGTGGCTCGCGTGAACTGGCGGTGGCATCGCCCTTTCATCTGGTGGACCGCGTTGACGCCGTGATGCTCACGGGTGGTTCGGCCTATGGGCTGGATGCAGCTGCCGGCGTGATGCGTTGGATGGAGGAGCGTCAACGGGGCTTCAGGATTGGTGGTGGTGTGGTGCCTCTCGTTCCCGCGGCTGTGATTTTTGATCTGGCGCCATTTGGGAGTTTCAAGGCTCGGCCTACACCGGAAATGGCGTACGAGGCCTGCGACAAGGCGGTGCCGGTGGTTGAGGAGGGGAGCGTAGGTGCCGGGACCGGGGCTACAGTTGGAAAGGCGGCCACGAGTGCGCGCGCGATGAAGGGTGGAGTAGGTGCGTGGACGATGCGGTCGGGGGATCTTGTGGTTGGTGCAGTGGTGGTGACCAACGCCTTTGGAGACATCCGCGACGGCTCCGGCAACATCATTGCCGGTGCGCGCGGGGATAACGGATTTCTGGATGCAACTGCTCTCTTGTCACAGGGTGCGCCGCGTCGAGGCGGTGGTGGGGACGAGAGTGAGGGTGTGCTGCAGAACACGACAATATCGGTGATTGCAACCAACGCGCAGTTGTCGCGTGTGCAGTTGCAGCAACTGGCGAGCGCTACGTCTGCGGCGTACTACAAGAGGATTACGCCATGTGGCACGTCTGGCGATGGCGACACGATATTTGCTGTATGTCCGGTGGAAGGGGTTACTGCGTCAGCGTTGGCGGTGGAGGTTCTGTCGGTAAAGGTTATGGAAATGGCGATCGAGCGGTCGGTGCGTATGGCGAGGGGTCGAGATGGTATGCCGGGCTTGGCCGATCAGGGTGCTCGGTAACGTCCAAGCATCGAAGCATCGAAACGTCGCAGCGTTGAAAAAGTGAAGCGTTCAACCTCCCACCATCCGACCCATGAAGCCCTTAATGGCGTTTGCGGCAATTGGATTCGCTTTGGCGATGCAGCAGGGAGCGGTACTCAACGTCAACGCCCCCAGGCTCAAGATCACCCAGGAGCGCGTCCTGTCTGGCGACGGTGAAAGCTTTGACGACATTTTGAGCCTGGCGCTCGGGCCCAGCGGCGACGTTTTCGCTTACGATCAGATCCAGAAACGCATTGTCCACCTGGACAAGAATGGGCAGCTCATCGGACAATTGGGCGGCGCGGACGTGGACCTGGAGAGTTCGAGTTTCCGACCGGACTCGGAGTCACTGGTGACACTCTCTGGTTTGGGGATCTCATGCTCAGGCGGCTCACCTTCTATGACCTCGCCGGCAAGTTCGTGAGCAGCAGCAACAACCTTATAAACGTCGACGCGCGATTCCCTGCATCAAGGACTCTTGCTCTCCTCGCCGACGGCTCACTGCTCGTTGAGCCGCAGATTGGTGCACGGGTAACGGTTAGTGCTCCAGATACGCGGATTGCAACAGTGCGGACGGATATGAAAGGAACTGTCCTTGATACAGTTGCTGTTGCTCCTGTCGGTGCCGTAACGTTTGCCATCGAGACCAAGGGCGTCACCTACGGCTCGCACCCCTTTCCACACTCTCCGGGAGTAGCGGCGTCAAGTGATGGAAAGCAGGTGGTGGCCTATTCTTTTATCGATCCACCCTCCGCCAAAGTGGCCCGTGTCGCGATCACATTCTATAACGTAGCAACTCACCGGACGACCAGGCTGACAGCGGCCTTTCCCGCTGTCGAAGTAACCAACAAAATGAAGCAAGTAGTGGTGGAGCGCCTCGCCACGGCTTTTGCACGGGCAGGTGGATCTCCACAAGACTGGAAGCCTACAATAGAAAAGGCGATTCCCTGGCCCGAACACCTCGCGCCTGTAACACGGGTCGTACTTGGTGCCAATGGATACGCCGCTTTCCGTCGTGAAGACGACGGTTCGTCCGATATCACCTGGCTCATCACCCAGCTTCCTGGCCGCGCTATCGGTACCTTCGTAGTACCAAGAGGAGATCGCTTCCTTGGCATCGAACCGGGCCATCTATGGATTGCTCGCCACGACGACGACGGCATTGCCGCTCTCGTCAGATACAGCTTTCAGCAGTAAAACATCAACGTTGCGCGGCGTGTCGTCGCGCAACGGCCCTACGACACCATCCCGCTGGCCGGTACCACAAACGGCGCCACCGAACGAACGTGCAATGGCACGTCGGCTCGCCGCTCGTCGTTTACATCGATCCCCATGCTGTACGTACCCGGCACATCCAAAGGCAGATCGATGGCCGCAATCAGAGGGATGTCGACTTCGGTCACCTGTTGAGGCGGCTGACCCAGCTCCACCTGCCCCTCCGATGACCAGAGCTCCGATCCACCAGGGTTCACCCACCTGAGGGTAATTCGGTGGACTCCCACGTCCGCCAAGGTCCCCTTGAGTCTCACCACGAGATGCGCACGTGGGTGCAGCGCCGGCATCTGACCCACCTGAACGGCGTCAAAAACACCCAGAATGTTGAGCTTACCCTCCTGAGACATGTTCGCCGCGTCGGCAAAGAGCGCAAAGGACACTTTCATGACAGCAACTTAGACCGACAGTCACCCGCCCAACAGCGTGCTGCCACGAATTCATTCGGCCGTCTAGCTTTCAGCATGGCTGTTTCCGCACCTACTATCGAAGCCTCTGATCAAAGCGACGCCAGTCGTGGCGCGCGCTGGCATACCGACCTCCTCATGGTCCTCATGGCGACCATCTGGGGCTTCAACTTTCCCGTTCTCAAGTACGCCACGCAATTCATGAGCCCCCTGGCGCTCAATGGATTCCGAATTCCCATAGCCGCGGCTTCTCAGTTGCTCATCGCGCGCGGAAGAAGCTTTCCGCATCCCTCGCGCTCAGAGACGCGCGCGCTGATCCTACTCGGCATGCTGGGCAATGGAGTCTACCAGGTGTTCTTCATACTTGGTCTTGTACGCGCAAGAGTGGCCACAGCAGCGCTGATGATCGCTGCCACTCCCGCCCTTGTTGCAGTGCTGGGCCGCATCAAAGGGACCGAACGCCTGACGTCGGTGCAGTGGGCTGGCGTGATCATGCAGCTCACGGGTTGTTCCACCGTCGCGTTAGGCGCCATTCGCAATCGCGGCGTAGGCGAGAACACCATTGCGGGAGTTCTTTTATTGCTTGGATCGGCGGTGAGCTGGGCATTTTATTCCGTGTCGCTAAAACGCTATTCGGATCACGTCGACCCATGGTATCTTGGTGGCTACACGATGCTGGGAGGGGCCATTGTCATGGGAGCCGTTGGGCTGCCTGCGGTCCTGACTACCAGGTGGGTGGCCATTCCGAGTTCCGTATGGCTGGCTCTCTTCTACGCGACTTTCATTGCAATGGTCGTAGCGTATCTCTTTTACTATCGCGGTCTCAAAGTACTCGGCGCTACTCGCACATCCATGTATTCCAATCTCCAGCCGCTCATTGCAATGGGAATCGCATGGGTCATGCTGCATGAAAAGCCTACAGGTGCGCAGGTTGCTGGTGCAGCACTCATCATAGGTGGTCTACTCCTGGCGAGGTACGAAGGCTGGCTTGCCGAGCCCTGAGGAAGGAACGTGAAGCTTATACTGTTTGATATCGATGGAACGTTGCTCCTGACCAATGGTGCAGGACGGCGTGCCATGGAAGCGTCGCTCGTGGAGCACTTTGGGACCGCGGGACCACAGAGCTATCGCTATGACGGCAAGACCGACGCGCAAATCGTTCGTGAAACAATGCGTGAGTCCGGCATCGACGACGACTCAATCAACGAGCGAATGCCACTGGCCCTGGAAACATATCTCAGGAACCTGGACCACCAGCTGGGCGTAGCGGGAGAAGCCATCACGCTTATGCAGGGAGTCATGGAGCTTCTCGATTCGCTCGAAGCGAGGTCAGACAGAGTACTCGGCCTGCTCACGGGGAATCTCGCGCAGGGTGCTGAGCGCAAGCTGTCTGCAGTTGGAGTAGAACCGCGCAGATTCAGGGTCGGGGCGTTTGGCTCTGACCACGAGCATAGACATGAGCTGCCGGCAATTGCGCTGGCCCGTGCACAATCCATTGGCATGTCGTTCGATGGAGACAGGGTCATCATAGTAGGCGACACACCCGCTGACATACATTGCGGACGAGGGATTGGTGCACGTGCGATAGGCGTCGCTACCGGGAGATTTACGACGCAGGAACTCGCCGAACATGGAGCCACCGCGGTTTTTGAGAACCTCGGCGACACCCAGGCGGTTATCAGAGCGATAGACGATGCGTGAGACCGAACTCAAGGGAGTGGCGGAAGACGAAGCTGCAATGCGGACGGCGCTGGAACGTGCGGGGGCGATGCGTGTTTTTGCCGGACCCATGATCGACCGCCGATACGATACCCCGCAATCTGCCCTTAGCGCACGCGACGAGGTGCTGCGCGTCAGGGTTATGGGCTCGGGAAGCGAAACCCGTGCGTCGCTGGACTACAAGGGCGCAGCTGAGTATCCGGATGGCTTTAAGGTTCGTGAAGAGATCAGTACTGCTGTAGCTGATCACGCCGTACTGGAGAGGATCCTCGACCACCTGGGTTTTGTAGTAACTCGCGAGATCGAGCGCGAGATCATCGTTTACGACGTAGACGGCGTAACGGTACGCTTTGAGCACTACCCGCGGCTCGACGTCCTCGTAGAAGTCGAAGGCGACCCGGATGGAATCGAGCGCGCGATTGCGGCAATGAAGGTTCCACGCGAGTCATTTACTGGGGAGAGTCTCGCCGACTTTGTGCGCAGGTTCGAGGAGCGTACAGGCCAGCAGGCGGCTCTGTGCGAACGAGAGCTCCACGGAGACTTCAGATATCGCCCAGAAGATGCCTGAGCCGCTGCTCGAAGTCGCCAACGTTGTTGCTGCCGGTAGTTGGCGTGGCCAGACCGCAGAGCTTTCGGGTACGCTCAGGCTCGACGACAAGAGAATCGCAATGGTTACTGGCGAGTCGGGCGAGTCGGGCGAGTCGGTCCTTGCTGAATATGCGTCTCTTACTGGAGCGTCGTGGGGTGAGGGAATGCTCACGCTGTTCAACGGAGACGAGAGCCTGAGTCTTCGCGGTTCGCGGGAACTCAACCGAGCCTGGGGGCTACTGCTCCAACGAGGGTGCGAGATGCCTGAAATGACTCGCGGACTCCGTGGGCTCGGCAAGAGTGGCGGGGCAAATGCGGAATTGCAGCATCGCTTTTTTGAGCCATTGCTCCTTGCGCGGCGTGCGTTGCAGGAGGCCCAAGCTCCGGAGTTTCGCATCAGGAAGTTCGATCCCGTTGAAGTTCTTGGCAAACTACAAAAAGCGGCAAACGAGCTTGCAGCACAGGTGCACTCCGAAAGTCCTCCTGACCGAAGGGCTCTCGAAGCTGAGTTCGAGGACTATATGGAACCGCTCGTTGCAGCTCTGGGAGCGCTGAGGCATGAATCGGCGATCGTCGAATCGAGTGCACCATCCCGGAGATTTGTCGCTTGGAGAGAATGGACGCAGCAGCTTAGGCGCGTCTTTTTGGAAGCAGACAGAGCCTGGTCTCAGATTGCAGCGTCACTCAGCAGGAGCGGAGCCAACACCAGATGATAGCAGGCATTGGCATCGACCTCGTGGATCATCAGCGCGTTCGCTCGATGGCGGAACGCGTCGGGCGCGAGCGCGTCTTCAAGCGACTGTTGACTGAGGGTGAGCGAGCGTACTGCAGCAAGATGCGCGATCCCTACCCGCACGTGGCGGTGCGATTAGCGGCCAAAGAGGCCGCTTTCAAGGCGCTTTCGGGTGACCTCGAGGCCCGGGGGATTGCCTGGCAGGAGATCGAGGTTGTGCACGACGAGCACCGCCGTCCCGTCCTGCGGTTACATGGCCGAGCCTGGGCGCGCGCTGTGGCACTCGGCGTGACAGGCATCCATGTCTCTCTGACGCACAGCAAGGAGAGCGCGGCTGCTGTGGTGGTTCTGGAAACTCCCGCCTAGCTCGCCGCTCAGCGTTCCGATAAATTCTATCGGATATGGACGTTAGCGCCTCTGTCAGGGGCGCTTGCTGTTTTGGCTCTAAGCAAACCGCAAACGAACGCAGGAGCACCATTAGCGTGAAGTGTTTGAAACAGGAGTTCTGGCGCAGGGCGACGGGAAGACTCATGTGTTGCTCTGTCGTGGCCCTCGCAGTGATCACGTTATTTGTTGTGCCCCTTGAGGTTGCGTTTGCTCAGGAGCGACCAGCGAGAAGGCTTGCCAGCATTGTGAGTGTGGCGGTTGCTGAGTACGGATTGGGGATCGACGAGCGAGGCCGGATGATTTCGGAGCTCGAGTATGGCGAGGCGGTGACGTTTCTGGCTGACGCCAAGGGAGTTGCAGAGCGTTTGAGTGGCGACAAGGCTGAGGTCGTCAGGAGTCTCCTGGACTCGCTGGCGCGCGCCGTAAACGAGAAGCGACCGCCGTCGCAACTGGCTGTACTTCATGAGGAGTTCAAGCAGGCTCTGGGGGCAGATGCCGCGCTGGAGATGCCGACCAAGCGTCTGGACCTGGCAGAAGGGAAGTCGATCTACGAGGCGAGTTGCGCGAGCTGCCATGGTACGAGCGGGATGGGGGATGGCCCACAGGCCAGGGGGATGGATCCACCGCCGCCGGCGCTTGCCGATGCCGAAGCGATGCGAGATGTCACGCCTTCGCTGATGTTCCACATTGTTTCTGTAGGTATTGCGGGCACTTCAATGACGGGCTGGGCCACGACGCTGACGCCTGATCAGCGCTGGAACGTGATTGCCTATGTCAACTCGATGCGTGCACCCTCTTCTGTGGCAACGGGTGAGGGCATCTATCTCCAACGATGTGCTGCATGTCATGGGCCTCGTGGTGCATCCGACGGTGCGCTTTCGGCGGCCCTCACCAGGTTGCCCGTTGAGCTGCAGTCCATGGCCTGGCAGGTGGATCGGAGTGACGCGCACATAGCGGAGGCAATCAAGAGCGGTATTCCTGAAACTGCGATGCCGCCTAGCCGGGATGTTTCGGACGGTGATCTCTCGATGATGGTGGCGTATATCAGGAGCATGGTGCTTGATGACATTCCGCCGCCGCCGGTGGACACATCCAATGGTCAGGCGGTATCGGGGCGGGTAATCGCGCTTCTGGACGAAGGTCTTGTGGCGGTGCGCACGGGTCGCAACGAAGAGGCGAGTGATCGTGCTTTTGACGCGTACATAGCCTTTGAGCCTCTCGAGACTCCGGCGCGCGCACGCAATCCTGGGTTAGTAGCGACGATGGAGCGTCAGTTTGCCGACTTTAAGGGAGCGGTGCAGGGAGGCGACGTCAGGTCAGCGGAGCGGGCGCGGAACGCGATCGAGGCAGGCATGCCTGCGATAGTGGAGCTTACACGAACGCGGAGTGGTTTCTGGGGGAACATGCTCCAGTCGCTGCTGATAATTGTGCGAGAGGGTCTCGAAGCCATTCTGGTAGTTGGTGCCGTTGTGGCTTTTCTAATCAAGACTGGTCACCGTGAGCGGCTCAAGTCGATCTGGATTGGGGTTGCGGCGGCATTGGTGGCGAGCGGCATATCGGCGGTCATTCTGGCGACTGTGCTCAAGGCGCTGCCGGCCACGCGCGAGATCATCGAGGGCATCACAATGTTGGTGGCGGTGGCGGTGCTTTTCTCGGTGAGTTACTGGCTGATTTCAAAGGTGGAGGCAGCGCGCTGGCAGCAGTTTATCAAGGACAAGGTCAACGACGCGTTGCAGCATGGAGGGGGTCGCGCTCTTGCCTTTGTGGCATTTCTGGCCGTGTACCGTGAAGGTGCCGAGACGGCGCTCTTTTATCAGGCGTTGTTACGTGAGGGTGCTGGAGTGCCGATAGTTACGGGGATGATTGTAGGCGCGGTGATTCTGGCTGTGGTTTTTACGCTATTCTATCGGTATGGCATCCGTATTCCACTGCGTCCTTTCTTTAGTGTGACGTCTGCGTTGCTCTACTACATGGCCTTTGTCTTTATGGGCAAGGGTATCAGGGAACTGCAGGAGGGCAATCTGGTGCCGATTACTGTGCTCCCTGGCTGGCCGCATATCGAGGCCATGGGGATTTATCCGAGTGTGGAGACGCTTCTGGCGCAGTTGTTGTTGGTGGTGCTTTTTGTCTTTGCGCTGCTCAAGACGTTTTGGCCGAAGCGTGCGGTTGCTTTACCGACGGTTCCGCCACCGGGCACGTTGGAGTCGATCAACCCCCGGCTCGACGCGATCGAGCGGAAGCTGGAGGCAATTGAGCAGACTTTGGCGATCGAGGCACCTCGGAGCTAGCTCGATATTTGGGGTCAGATTCGAAATAGCCCCTAATCGCTCGGCACTCGGGTGCTGACTGGCGACACGGCGGCGACCCCAGGAGCCAGGCCCACGGTTTGAGCTAATTCGAATCTGACCCCAATTAGCTCCGCGCTCAGGCCCTCAACCCCTCAGCCGCCCTAACCGACGTGCGAGCCATTATCGCGACCCCGGCCACGACAATAGCCACGCCTATCATCTGAGCAGCCGTAAAAGGCCCAAAAAACGTGTCGTCCTTGGCCCTGAAAAACTCGATGAAAAACCGCTCCACCCCAGCCAAAATACAGTACACACCAAAAAGCCAACCCTCTCGACGCCTGTGACCGCGAAAACGCCAAAGGATCGCAAACATCACAATCCCGAGAGCCGTCTCATATAGCTGAGTCGGATGAACCGCCAGGACCGTGTCCGGCGACACCCCCTCCGGGATCGGAGTCCCAAAGCTCTGATTCATCACGTATGCCGTACTCGGCGGCGCACCCTGCGGAAACTGAACCGCAAAAGGACCGTTCCACGGCTTCCCATAGTCGTCACCCACTGCCCAGCAACCTGTGCGCCCAACCGCATAGCCGGCCGCTATCGCTATTCCCGCTACGTCCGCAAAACGCGCAAACGAAAGCTTCCTGCGATTTATCACAATCCAGTTAGCCACAACCGCGCCTATAAAACCACCCCAAAAGACAAACCCGGCCCTGCTTATCAGGTCACGCCAGTCGTGCGTGACTACAAGAGTGTAGTAGAGCTTACCGCCAATCAGCGTACCAAGCACCGAGGCGAGAATGAGATCCGGAATCGCATCGGCCTCCTTGAGATGACCCCGGTTCGCAAGTTCCCGCTGTGTTATCACCTGCGAAATCGCAAAGGCCAGAAACACAGCAATGCCAAATCCGGTCAGCGTTATTGGGCCAAGCGGAATCTCAAAGGGATGGTGAACTATGGGCATCAGTGGGTTGGCGGAATGGAACGACCTTAAACTAGCGCAGGCGCGCGCCCCCCGCCCGCGATACTGCTTCCAAAGCCGCAAGGTCCGCAGCTACGGTCAAGCCAGGAATCGGTAGCGTCGCGTATGCGTTGAGGTCATGACCAGCACGCTCACCTCGCTCAAAGCGAAAGAGCCCCGCCCGAGCAATCATTGCAGCGTTATCAGTGGCCAGGCGCGGCGACGGCGCGTAGACATGCGCCGAGAGCCCGGCGTTGTCCGCAGCTCCCTCCATCTCGCGCACGAGAGTGCGATTGCAGGCGACGCCTCCTCCCAGCACAATCGTCGATCGATCGAACATCCTTGCAGCACGCAACGTCTTCTGAACCAACGTATCTATCAGCGCATCCTGAAAGGCGCGTGCAAGCGAGGCTTTGTCACTCGCGATGTCAGCACTCTCTCGTACAGCCAGGAGCACTGCCGTCTTGAGCCCGCTGAATGAAAGGTCAAAATAGTCGGCGTCCCCAGGCTCCTGATCCCGACGCAGCATCGGCCGTGTAAACCTGAAGCGCGAGGGGTCACCGGTAGCCGCGAGCTTCTCGATGTGTGGTCCACCCGGGTAGGGAAGTCCCAGCAGCTTGCCGACCTTGTCGAACGCTTCACCGGCGGCGTCGTCTCGCGTCCGCCCCAGCAACGTATACGAGCCCCACTCCGCAACGTCGAGGAGCAGTGTATGCCCTCCCGAGACAAGCAGAGCAGTAAACGGCGGAACGGCACCGGAGTGTTCCAGCGACGTCGCAAAAAGATGCCCCTCCATGTGATGCACACCTACAAGAGGTTTGCCCAAACCGAAAGCAAACGCCTTGGCGTAACTGACCCCAACGAGAAGCGCTCCCGCGAGGCCGGGTCCGTTGGTCACTGCTATCGCATCGAGCTCTTCTGCAGAAACCCCGGCATCCGCAATGGCGCTCCTTACAACGGGTGCTATCGCCGTCAGATGTGCCCGCGAAGCGATCTCGGGTACCACTCCCCCAAAAAGCCTGTGCACGTCCTGCGAGAGAATAACGAGCGACCTGACGGCGGCAGTGTCTCCCTGTCCCTCGACAACGCTGGCAGACGTCTCGTCGCACGACGTCTCTATTCCCAGCACCAGGGTCACGACTCCGTACCTGCAGACGGCAGGCTGTCTGCGGTTAGGCCAAGAAGGTGCTCTACCACGGCACGATGAGCTGGAGAGTCCCAGTCGGTCGCGCCCTGGCGAATAACCCGTATCCGTCCGTCGCTGCCGATGATATATGTGGCAGGAAGTCCGCGCGAGCGATAGTCGCGCTCGATGGTGCCGCTCCCCTCGTGCAGGATATCAAACGTCAGTTGGTGTTCCTTGACAAACTCGCGTATGCGCCCAGCAAAGGGAGGATCGTCTACCGAGATGCCCACTACGCGCAGGCCCTTGTCGCGGTATCTGTGGTATAGACGCTGGATGCTGGGCATCTCAACCACACAGGGAGTGCACCAGGTGGCCCAGAGATTGAGGAGTACCACCTGCCCCCGGTAGTCCGCCAGAGTATGAATCGTTGTGTCGTGTGGTACGATTGAGGCCGCGTGAAAGTCCGGCGCCACAGTACCAACGGCCACGTCGGGAGCACCAGCGGCTTCGCGCACACCCAGCCAGATTGCCAGCGAAAAAACACTCAGTCCTGCGAGAAACGCCATCGCGCGCCGGCTCACACCCTCTCTCCACAAAGACCACGCAGCACGCCGATCTCCGCGCGGGGGTCCGTCGACCCAAATATTGCGTTGCCTGCCACAAAGGTATCGGCTCCTGCGAGCCAGCAGTCAGTAATTGTATCTCGACCGATCCCTCCATCGACTTCGAGGACTGCAGCACTCTTTTCCTCGCCCAGCATCCTGCGGGCCTCCTGCAGGCGGTTGAGCGATCTCTTTATGAACCGCTGGCCGCCAAAGCCGGGATTGACCGACATGATGAGCAGCAAGTCGAGGTCCGCTGCCACGTCGCGCACCGACTCCACGGGAGTAGACGGGTTGAGCGCGACACCACAATTGGACCCCAATTCGCGAATGCGGCCGAGCTGACGGTGCAGGTGAGGACTCACTTCCTGATGAATCGTTATGACGTTAGCCCCCTCGCCTGCAAAAGAGTCAAAGTACTTTTCCGGCTCCACGACCATGAGATGCACGTCGAGCGGCAATTCGGTGAGTTTGCGCACCGTGCCGATGACCTTGGCACCGAAAGTCAGGTTGGGAACAAAGCAACCGTCCATCACGTCAATGTGAATCCAGTCGGCTCCTCCCTCGACGCAACGTGCAATCTCGTCGGACAGGTGCCCGAAATCGGCGCTTAGGATAGAGGGGGCTATACGTGCTTTCATGCGAGTTGAAATGAGTTCACTGGCGCCCGGCTACTCGCAGGGATACAACGCTCCCGCTGGGCAACGACGCACCTGCTGCCGGACTCTGCGCCAGTACGGTTCCCGATGCGAGCGTTGACAGCGAGTCGAACTCGACAGGGCCGAGGACGAGACCAAGTTGCTCGATCAGGCTGCGCGCCATTCCTACGCCGCGCCCGACGACGTCGGGCATGGTGAGTTCCTGGGGTCCTGAACTGAGGATGAGAGAGACGTGAGTACCGGCCGGTACGGTCTGGCCCTCCGACGGACGCGCGGAGAGCACCACTCCCCGCGCCACGCTCGAAGCTTCTTCGCTGACGTCACCGACAGCCAGGCCGACCTGCTCCAGCGCGCGCGTTGCGTCGTCGCGTGACAAACCATTTAAAGCTGGCACTGTCGCTCCCTGCTGTCCGTCGCTCACGTCGAGCACCACTTCGGCCCCCACGTTAACGCGCTGGCCACCTACAGGGTTCTGAGCCAGCACCGCCGATCGAGGTGCATCGGCGGCAAAACGCCGCTCACCCACAGCAGGGTTCAGACCCGCTGCCCTTAGCCGGCGCTCCGCGTCCGCAAGGGGAAGTCCCAGCACACTTGGCACACGCACCTCCTGCGGCGCGTCATCTGCCGGCGGAAAAACCAGCGCTGCAATCAGTATAAAGGCCAGTAAAAAACCAGCCCCCCCCGAAATTACAAAGGGGAGATACTTTTTAAACTTAGGACTGCCGATCTTCCAGCTCTGCGGACGCCTCAGATTGAGACGACGCCCTCCCCCGGAGGGTGTGGATCCTCCCGGACCCTTGCTTCCACCTGTGGGCGGTGATGAACTCATCTAGTGTCAGTTGCCAGGCGGCGAAGTCGGGCGGCAAATGCGCCGTCTACTCCGTGCCGCTGAGGAAGCACTCTGAGACGGCCAGCGTCGAGTACTGCCTGCGGTACCGCTCCCTGAGGTGGAGGTTCGAGCACAAAATCGTCGTGCTCGCGCAGGAACTGCTCCACCTGCGCATCGTTCTCTTCGCTTTCGAGGGAGCAGGTAGAGTAAACGAGCAGCCCTCCGGGTCGCACCAGGCGAGATGCGTCTCTGAGGATCGTGCGCTGCATGCTTGCCGACACAGCGATGTCTGAAACTTTTAGTCGCCAGCGCGCATCGGGGTGACGTCTGAAGGTCCCAGTCCCTGTGCACGGGGCATCTATGAGAACGGCGTCCACGGCCTCTATGGCGCTCTCGCGCGCATCAGAAATCACGACAGCAATGTTGTCGGTGTCGAGTCGTGCTATGTTCTCGCGTAGCCTCCCCACCCGCGCTTCGGACCGGTCGCAGGCAAGAACCAGCTTTGCCTCACGCGACAACTCAATGGCCTTTCCTCCGGGTGCCGCGCAGAGGTCGGCCACCACTGCGCCTGGAGGAAACGAAGCATAACGAGTGACCAGAGTCGCAGCGGGGTCCTGCACAAAAAACAGCCCCTGCTTGAAAGCGCCGAGTGACGCCAGAGAAACGTGACCCCTGAGTTCGAGGCCGTCCGGAATCCAGGGGGCCTCACCGGTTTCGATCCCGGAGGCGTCCAGCATCGACTCCAGTTGTTCGCGCACCACACCAAAGGGACGCACGATGAGAGGTGCTTCGGTGTTATTGCTTTTGAGAAGGCGCACTGTCTCCTCTTCGCCCCACCTGGCAATCCAGCGCGCCACCAGCCAGCGAGGGTGCGAGTAACGCGCAGCCAGCGCGTCGAGTGGATCGCCGGGAATCCTGGCGATCTCGCGTTCCAGCAAGTTACGCTCGCGATCGAGGCGGCGAAGCACTGCATTCGCAAGTTTGCTCGCACCCATGCCATGGCGTCGCTTGATCTGCTCCACCGTCTGTCCGATGGCCGCGTACGCGGGCACGGAATCCATGTGAAGGAGCTGGTAAGCTCCAAGCCTCAACAGGTCGGCAACATCCGGATCCAGACGTGCCAGCCCACCCCGAGCGCGGTTGCCGAGCAGGACGTCGAGGACGCCGCGCTGCCGCAGCATGCCGTAGACCAGTCCCTGGGTCCAGCGTCTGTCACGCGAATCCAGAGCGCGCGCCCTCTTTTCAAAGGCGTGATCGAGCAGGTCGCCGCGCCTGAGGTCAGAAAGGACCTCAGCGGCCACCGTTCGCGAGTCCGTTACAACGATTCCGGCTAAGGCACTACCGGACACCGGATTTTCTCCCGCCATAATATGAAAGATAGCGAAAAACGGGCTCTTGGCGGGCATTTGCGCAGCAGTTTTGGCAATAGACTGCCTCCAGCGCATGCCAACGGCCACGTTTATTGGCCGCGCCCTTGTCGCTCGCCTCGTCAGTCCTGTACCCCTTCGCGGCCCTTGACCGACATCATGGTCGCCTGCATCGCCGCCACGAGTTTTTGGGGCTCCCCGTCGGCTGTAAACGCCTCTCCGCGACAGACGACAATCGTGCGACCCGCCTTTAGCACCGAACCTCGCGCCAGAAAACGCGACCCGGCAGCGGGTGCCAGCATGTTGGTCTTGAGTTCAACGCTCAGGACGCCGGCGTCGGGTTCCATCACACTCAAGGCTGCATAGCCACACGCTGAATCGAGTACGGCACTGAGCACACCGGCATGGAGAAAGCCGTGCTGCTGCAAAAGATTTGGGCTTCGTTCTATAGAGATCTCAACGACGCCCTGTCCAACGCTTACCAGGCGCGCTCCGATGAGCTGCATAAAGCTCTGCTTGGCAAACGACTCCTCGATTCTCTTGAATGCTGCATTGCTCTTGTCGGCCATGATCAGGTGCCAAAAGTGTCGCCCGTTGCTACACCCCGGCCCTGTGCCCAGTCGAGTCCCGCCAGGCGCCTCTTGCCAGCAGGCTGGGCGTAGCCAACCCGCACAGCTCCGCTTCTGCATGCAATGAGCAACCCATGCTCGTCCACGTCGAGCACTTCTCCCGGGTCGCCCTGGGCATCATTTATCGCGACTGCACCAAACAGTTTGATGTCAACGCCGCGCAGCGTTGTCCACGCACCGGGCCGCGGATCGTAAGCGCGAATGGCCAGCCCGACCTTTACGCAGTCGGTGTTCCAGGAGATGTGCGCCATCTCCCTCGTGACTTTCGTGGCATACGTCGCGTTGGCATCGTCCTGCGGTGTTTCTGTGATCTGCCCAATGCTCATCAGCGTCAGCGCTTCGATCAGCGCCTGGGCGCCGAGTTCAGCGAGGCGCAGCGTCAGCTCACCTCCAGTCTCGTCGGGCGGGATGGGAGTCGAAACCTGAAGCAACACGGGCCCCGCATCCATCTTGCGCACCATTCTCATGATGGAGACACCGGTTTGGGTGTCGCCGGCGAGTATCGCTGCCTGAATGGGACTCGCGCCGCGCCAGCGCGGCAGGAGTGAGGCGTGCACGTTGAGCGTTCCCTGGGCCGGGAGATCGATTACCTCCTGCGGGAGGATGTGTCCGTACGCCACGACAATCGACAGGTCGGGCTCCAGTTCCTGCAGCTGCGCCATGAACTGGGCGTCACGTGGTTGCTCGGGTTGCAGCACAGGAATCCCTTCTTCAAGCGCGACCTCTTTTACGGGTGAGGCAATGAGCGTCGAGCGACTTCTCCCCTGCGGCCTGTCGGGTTGAGTAATGACGGCAATAACGTCATTCCCCTCGCCTGTGAGGGCTCGCAGTGCCGGAGTAGCAAACTCCGGAGTGCCCCAGAAGAGTATGCGCATGGGGAAGGGGAGATCGGCGTTGCGTGCAAGGTGCGCAGCTATCAGTGCTCCAGGAGTCAGGCTGCTCTCAATGGTTAGAGCGTGTTCTGGCTCCTCGATTCTCTACATCTCTGCTTCAGGATGTGCAGGGTCTCGCTCTTCCTCTGTGGAGTGGCGCAATTGGCGGACGTTACCCTCGAACTCTCCTTTAAGGGTATCCCATTTCTCCAGCGCCGTTCTTCTCTTGAGAAAGCTCAGGTAGTCTATGAAGAGGCGACCGTGCATGTGATCTATTTCGTGCTGAAGGCAGCGCGCGAGCAGGTCCGATGCTACCATCTCCTGTAACTCGACGTGACGATCCAGTGCGCGTACAACAACAAGCGTAGAGCGGTCGACGTCGCCGTAGATGTCCGGAATCGACAGACATGCTTCTTCGGCGCGAGCCTTTCCTTCGCGCGCGATAATCTCGGGATTAATGATCACGTACGCTTCGTCGTCGACGTCGACCACGGCAAGACGCTCTGCCCGGCCCACCTGTGGCGCCGCCAGGCCAATACCCTGCGCGGCGTACATCGTCTCAAACATATCGTCGATCAACTGTTGCAACTCGTCGTTAAACTCGGTGACGAGCTCGGTCTCCACTCTCAAAATCGGGGAGCCGAGTACATGAATTGGCAGCAGACTCACGAGTTGGTTCCAGCTGGTGTAAGGATCTTGGCGATTCGCCCACGTTCGATCACGAGGCGCGATTCGGCGGACTTGATTGTGATGTGATCGTCCAGCGAGCGCTGGGCAGCGGCGTCCTTGAGTTCCTTCATGTGGACGACCTCACCCACAATACCTCCACTCGTTACTACCATGTCACCGCGCTTGAGGTTGCGCAGCCTTTCTTCATGTTGCCGCCGCTGCTTCTGGTGCGGCCGGATCATGAAGAAGTACACGATCGCCGATATGGCGGCGAGCTGAAAGAGAAATGGGGCAAGCGACGACCCTGGCGTAGGGGCAGCCTGCAGCAGGGCAATCGGCGTTATCGACGAAATCATTCTTGCGTGTCGGCTCGGGACGACAACCGGGCAAGCCACTCCTGGCTCCAACTCTCGAAACTCCCGTCGAGAATGGCCAGGCGGGCCCGCCGCATGAGGGAAGTCAGGAAATGTACATTGTGAATCGACATCAGGCGCAGTCCCAAAAGCTCGTCTGACACGTAGAGGTGCCTCAAATAGCCCCTGGAAAAGCGCTGGCAGGTGCTGCAGTCGCAGCCCTCATCAAGGGGACCCCGTTCCAGCCGGAACTCGGCGCGTTTGATGTTGATCCGTCCCTCGGAGGTGAAAGCGGTACCATTGCGGCCCATACGGGTTGGGGCCACGCAGTCGAACATGTCGATGCCTCGTCGTACGCTTTCCAGCAGGTCTTCGGGAAACCCGACCCCCATCAGGTACCGCGGCAAGTGCAGAGGGAGTTCCGGGTGGAGGACCTGGAGCATCGCGTACATGTCGTCCCTGGATTCACCAACGGAAAGGCCGCCTACGCCAATGCCTTTCCAATCCCCCATGTTGGTGATGGCGCGGACCGCTTCGCGCCTCAGTCCGCCAAAGATTGCTCCCTGAACGATGGGAAAAAGCGTCTGCGGATAGTCGAGAGGGTCCGAGCTCTGGAGCGAGACAAACTCTTTCTGGCAGCGTTCGAGCCAGCGCAGACTCCTTTCACTGGCGTCGCGTGCCAGGCTCTCGGTGGCTTGGCCTGGTACCACGTGATCGAACTGCATAACGACATCTGCACCCAGGTTGCGCTGTATCTTGATGACAAACTCTGGGGTGAAGAAGCGCTTCGAACCGTCGATGTGTGACTGAAACTCCACTCCTTCTTCGCTGACCTTGCGGAGTCCCTGGAGTGAAAAGACCTGAAAGCCTCCCGAGTCGGTGAGAATCGGGCCTTTCCACTTCATGAAGTGGTGCAACCCGCCGAAGTGGCGCACCACGTCGTCACCGGGTCGCAGATGCAGGTGATATGCATTGGCGAGCACCATGCTGGCGCCCAGTGATTCGAGGTCCACAGGGTCGAGGCCTTTGACGGTGGCGAGGGTCCCCACGGGCATGAAGGCCGGTGTGGGTACGACGCCGTGTGGAGTGTGGAACTCTCCGGCACGCGCGGTTCCGCTGGTTGCCTCGACGCTAAAACGGAATGGTGCCGCGCTTTTTACGTCCGGTCCCACGCCAATGCTCACCTGATTCGTACCACGGCGCTGTCGCCTGAGCACTGATAGCTCATCACCAGATTCTCTGTTCTGGAGCGCCGTGGTTGGGTTGAGTCGACAGGAAAGACCAGTTGCGCCGCCACAGTTCCAAACACGCCATCGAGCAATTCGTTTCCGCTGGAGTTGAGGAGTTCGGCGCGCGTGGCAAAGCCTGAGGTGTCTACGTCGACGCGGAGCCTGACGTCTCCCGAGTCAGGTTTTGAGGCACGCTTGAAGTCCGGACATTGGAGACGCACGTACTCACTGAGCACCGGTACAGCCTGTTCGGGTCGATAGATGGGATTGCTGGTCGAGGGCATGAAGTAGCGTGTAGTTGTGGTAACGCATGCCACAAGAAAAAGGGCCACGAGCGCGGAGCGGTTTTTCATGTTTGGTCTCAGATGATGCACATCGCGTCTCCGTAGGAGAAGAAGCGATACCGCTCCTCGATGGCCAGCCGGTAGGCTTTCATTGTCAATTCGTAGCCGGCAAGAGCGGCCACGAGCATGATGAGCGTGGAACGAGGCAAATGGAAGTTGGTGATCAGGTGGTCAACTACACGCCACTGATAAGGCGGGCGGATAAAGATGCGCGTTTCCCGCGAGCCGGGAACTACCGTTCCGGCGGCGTCAGCCATGGATTCCAGGGTACGGACGCTGGTGGAGCCTACGGCCCAGACATCCCGGCCCTCGCTGCGCGCGGCGTTGATTGTACTGGCTGCACGGAGCGGGACTTGGCACCATTCCTCGTGCATCAGGTGCTGGGCCGGGTCGTCACTTTCCACTGGTTTAAAGGTACCGGCGCCGACGTGCAGCACTACGTCGGCACGCCTGACCTGCTTGCGTTCAAGAGCGCCTAACAAGTCGCTCGTGAAGTGGAGCCCTGCAGTTGGGGCCGCCACCGATCCCGGTTGACGCGCGTAGACTGTCTGATAGCGGTCCGCGTCGGCGGCTTCGTCTGCACGATGGATGTAGGGTGGAAGCGGCACGTGTCCAAAGCGCTCCACTGCTTCCAGTTGCGGAAGCTCTGTCTCGAGCCTGACTATCCGGGTGCGCCGTTCGGTAACCGAGTCTATGACCACGTCCAGGACGTCGCTGCTCGCTGCCTGGCCTTGCCCGCTCTGAGTGGGCCGTGGCACGCGAACGCGTCTTCCCGGCTTCAGCTTTCCCCCGGGATGTACCAGCGCTTCCCAGCGCTCATCACCAAGGTGACGCAGCAGCATGACTTCGGCTGGCGCTCCCGAATCGCGCTCGCCAATGAGCCGTGCACGCAACACTTTTGTAGTGTTGAGGACCAGAACGTCGCCCGGCGGAATGAGTCCCGCGACGTCGCTGAAGTGCCCATGTCGTACGGTGCCGCTGGTACGATCGACGATCATCAGGCGACTGGCATCACGCCGCTCCCCCGGTGACTGAGCTATAAGGTCAGGCGGGAGCTCAAAGTCGTAGTCGCTTGTGAGGAGTCCGTGCAAAGTTCAGTCGTTCTGGAACAGCCCTGTCTGCTCCCCATTAGTGCGCGGATTGACGTAGCCAAAGTGGCGATACGCGAGTGAGGTGGCCACGCGCCCGCGGGGCGTGCGCTGGAGAAAGCCGTTCTGCACCAGGAACGGTTCGTAGACTTCTTCGATGGTTCCCGCGTCTTCGGCCACCGCTGCTGCAATGGATTGCACGCCAGCTGGCCCTCCTTCGAACTTTTCGATTATTGCGCGCAGTATACGCGCGTCCATGTCGTCGAGACCAAACTGGTCTACGTCGAGTAGTTGCAAGGCGTCATTAGCCACGTCGTGCGTGATTTTTCCGCTGGCGCGCACCTGGGCATAGTCTCTCACGCGACGCAGCAGCCGGTTGGCTATGCGTGGAGTGCCGCGCGAACGACGTGCAATTTCTGCTGCGCCGCGGTCGTCCACTTCAACCTTGAGCACCTCTGCCGTGCGACGCACGATGTGTTCGAGATCCTCGGCGGGGTAGTAGTTGAGACGCTGCACGATGCCAAAGCGCGCGCGCATTGGCGGAGTGAGCATACCCTGGCGTGTTGTGGCGCCTATGAGGGTAAAGGGCTCGATAGCCATAGTGATCGTTTGCGCCTTTGGTCCCTCTGACAGGCGGATGTCGATCCGGAAGTCCTCCATGGCCGGGTAGAGGAACTCTTCGATTACCGGGCGAAGCCGGTGGATTTCGTCGATAAAGAGGATGTCGCCCTGGCGGAGGTTGGTGAGCATGCTGACCAGGTCCCCGGATTTTTCGAGAGCCGGCCCGGATGTGGTGCGGATGTTGACCCCAAGCTCGCGGGCAATGAGTTCTGCCAGGGTAGTTTTGCCCAGTCCTGGGGGCCCAAAGAAGAGCGTGTGGTCCAGGGGCTCGCGTCGGCCAAGGGCGGCCTCCACGTAGATGCGCAGGCTCTCCTTGACCTTGGTCTGGCCGATGAATTCGGAGAGCCGTTGCGGGCGTAGCGAGAGCTCAACGAGACCTTCGTCTGGCAGCTCCGCAGGGGTGGTGATTTCGCGCGACATTGTGGCGAAGAATATACCCCGAACGAAGGCCGAAGTTAAGAAGGTCACGGAACGTGACGCGCAAGCGTCACAGGGCGTCGTTGCTCGTATGGCGACAAGTAATCCAAAAGCCGCCAGGCGGGCCTTTTCGGGGGCGATGCCTGACGGCGGCGTTCCTGCCATTGTGGTGGTGCTGGCCTGCGCGATTCTGGCGTTCAGCAGTCGTTCCATAAGCAGCCCCGCGGTGGTGGCGGCGTTGAGCATAGCCCTCGTCGTGCTGGCGCTCATAAGGCGGATGACGATCATTCGCGCCGAAGTGAGCGATGTGGTGAGGAGCGAGGCACGCTTTCGCGCGCTGGTGCAGCAGTCACCAGAGGTGACCCTCATTATCGACAAAGAGGGGAACATTCGCTTTGCCAGTCCCGCCTGCTCTGAATTGTTTGATCGCAGTCCCGGTGAAATGGTCGGCCTGTCGTTGCCATCGCTGGTTCACCCCGAAGAGGCCGTCACACTGCGCCGTTTTCTCGATTCCGCCGCGAGCGGCAAGACCGCTCTGGCGGAATGGCGCGTGAGAGGAGAAAACGACCGCTGGACCTGGACAGAGAACTCAGCCACCGACCTGAGCGAGGAGCCGGCGATTGGCGGCATTGTGGTCAACACGCGCGACGGTTCCAACAGGCACCAGCTGCAGACCAACCTTACGCACCAGGCATATCACGACGCCCTCACACGACTGGCCAACCGCTCGCTCTTTCTCAACCGCGTAGCCCACGTGATTGCGCGGGCACCGCGGCGCCAGAGTCCGTCGTCTGTTCTCTTTCTCGACCTGGACGACTTCAAGAAGGTAAACGACTCGTTAGGTCACGCCGCCGGCGACGAACTGCTGGTGGCGGCCGCAAACAGACTTGCGACCTGCCTGAGGCCGGGAGATACAATCGCTCGTTTGGGCGGCGACGAGTTTGCCATACTTCTCGAAGCCATCCAGGGGCTCGAAGACGCGGTACAGATCGCCGAGCGCATAACTTCGTCCATGCGCAACTCTTTCCGTGTGCAGAACCGCGACGTCTTTGTGGGTGTCAGCGTGGGTATCGCGCAGATTTCCGCGGACCTGACGGCCGACGAAGTGCTGAGAAACGCCGACCTGGCGATGTACTTTGCCAAGGGTCGCGACAAGGGACGTTACGCCATATACGCCCCCGAAATGCACGAGCAGCTCGTGGAGAGGCTGGAACTCGAAGCTGACTTGCGTGCTGCCGTCGACGCCGACGAGATCGAGATCGAGTATCAGCCGATTGTGCACCTGGCAACCGGCGACCTCTACGGTGCAGAAGCACTGGTCAGGTGGCACCATGCGCGCCGCGGCGAGGTGGCTCCGGCACGTTTTGTCGCGATAGCCGAAGAAACCGGTCTCATTGTAAACATCGGCCGCAAGGTGCTCCTCAACGCCTGCACCCAGGCCAGACAGTGGCGCCGCGACCGCGAGCGTGCCCGGCATTTAAGGCTTAGTGTCAACCTCTCGGGAAGGCACTTTCAGGAGCCCGGCATTATAGACGACGTGGCCGATGCGTTGAGGCTCTCGGGACTCGAGCCATGGGCGCTCACCCTGGAGATCACCGAAAGCGTGCTCATGCAGCGCTCCGACGTAACGCTGGAGAAATTGCGCGACTTGAAGTCGCTGGGAGTCATGCTCGCCATCGACGACTTTGGCACGGGCTATTCATCGCTTGGCTACCTGCAGCGCTTCCCGATCGACATCCTCAAGATCGACCGCACCTTTGTGGATGCCGTGGGCCTCGAAGACAGCGATCCCGTGCTCGTGCGCGCCATTCTCGCCCTCGGGCGCACCCTGCGAATCGAGACGATCGCCGAGGGTATCGAGAGGTCGGAACAGCGTGACGGCTTGCGGACTTTAGGGTGCCAGCTCGGGCAGGGTTATTACTTTTCCCGCTCCCTCAAGCCCGAAGACTTTGACCGGCGCCTTACAGCCGAACTGAGCACACCAGAAGACGCTCCTCTCGTGCTCAGACCCTCTCCGGCAACCTGACCAGACGCGCGGCTGCAGCTTCGAGAGTCTCAGCCTTTTTGCAGAAGGCAAAACGCACATAGCGTTGCGGTGAAGAATCGGCGTGGAAGCTCGAGCCAGGGACCGTTGCCACCCCTCCTTCTTTCGTGAGCCACATGGCAAACTCGCGATCGCTGGCATCGCTCAGTTTGGAAAAATCGGCCAGCACGTAGTAGGCGCCCTCTGGCACCGTAAATCCAAAGCCTGCCTCTTTCAGTGCACCACAGAGAAGGTCGCGCCGACCACGATAGCCCTGCGCCATGTTGTTGTAATACTCGGCGTCAAAGGCCATCCCTACTGCTCCCGCTTGTTGGAGTGGTGCAGGTGCTCCAACGGTGAGGAAGTCGTGGACCTTTCTGATGGCGACGCTTTCTTCTGCTGGGGCGATAGCGTAGCCCAGCCGCCATCCGGTGCAGCTGAACGTTTTTGAGAGTCCGGAGATCGTTATGGTGCGTTCACGCATTCCCGGCCAGGTGGCAAGGAGATGGTGCGATCCGGCGTAACGGATGTGTTCGTAGATCTCGTCGGTGATCGCCCAGACGTCGTTCTCGATTGAGAGTTCGGCAATGAGCGAGAGTTCGTCGCGTGTGAATACGCGCCCGGTAGGGTTATGCGGAGTGTTGACGACGATGGCTTTGGTGCGCGTTGAAAATGCGGCGCGCAGTCGGTCTGGATCGAACTGCCAGTCTGGCCATTCGAGTGGTACAAAGACCGGCTTTGCCCCGGCGAGGATCGCGTCTGGTCCGTAGTTCTCATAAAAGGGTTCAAAGACAATGACCTCGTCGCCGGGATCGATGAGGGCCATAAAGACCGACGCCATGGCTTCTGTAGCACCGCAGGTTACGGTGATCTCGCGTTCAGGATCGACCGGCATCTGGTACCAGCGCTGGTATTTCTCAGCGATCGCCAGGCGGAGGGCCGGTGCTCCCCAGGTGATGGCGTACTGATTGATGTCGCCATGAATTGCAGCACACGCCGCCTCTTTCATTGCGGCTGGCATCGGAAAGTCCGGAAACCCCTGGGCGAGGTTGATGGCTCCGTGCTGGGCAGCTACGCGGGTCATCTCGCGAATGACGGATTCTGTAAACGTGGCTGTGCGCTGTGCTGGCATTGGTATTTAGGCTATCAGTAGGAACTACTTTTTCACGAGTGAAAGTGCTGCGCGAATGATCTCAGGTGCTCCAGATGGTTTGCCGAGGTTCTCGATTGCGCTTCGTACCGCCTGTTCTGCCTCGCCCGAAGGATAGCCCAGGGATATCAGGGCACGGATGGCGTCATCGGCACCGCTCGCATCGGAGCGCGGTGTGCCGTCTTCTGTTCCCATATCCTTGACCTTGTCGGCAAGGTCCAGAATCATCTGCTCCGCTTTCTTTCGGCCCACGCGGGGAACCTGCTGCAACGTCGCCACGTCTTTCTCGCGAATGGCGCGGACAATTCTTTCGGCGCTCAGAGTGGAGAGCATGCCGAGTGCGAGGGAAGGGCCAACCCCGGTAGCGGTGAGCAGACGTCTAAAGACCTTGCGCTCGCCTTGTGTTGCAAAGCCATAGAGCTGCCACTCGTCTTCGCGGACCACCAGGTGGGTGTGCAGGGAAACGCTGTCTCCGGCTCTTGGGAGTTTTTCAAAGGTCCCCAGCGGCACCGCCAACTCATATGCCACTCCACCCGAAGTTTCGACTTCGACTCTGTCGAGGTCTTTGTTGAGCAGCGTACCTGAGATAAGAGAGATCACCAGTCTGTGGTCGCAGTTGGCCTAAGATAACGCTCCGACGCTGAACGGTGCACACTGTGCGTCCCAACCTCCCAACCTCCCAACTTCCCAACCTCCCAGCTTCCCAACTTCCCAACCGTCACACCCCCCGCAAGTACTGATGCACCGAAAAGATCGCTGCCGATCCTTCGCCCACAGCCGCTGCAATGCGTCGGTTGGCATTTGCCCGCACGTCGCCCGCGGCAAAAATCCCCGGCACATTGGTTTCAAACATCATGGGTTCGCGAGTGAGGCCCCAGCCCCGCGATGCTTCTCTGGCATCTGGCCCGGTGAGGATAAACCCCTTTTCATCTGTCGCAACCAGCGAACGAAAGGCCTCAGTGCGCGGTGCAACTCCTATAAAAATGAAAAGGGCCACCGCTGGCACATTTGTCGATTCACCGGTCTCTGCGTTTACGATATCGATGCTTTCCAGGTGGTCTTCGCCGTGTACGCCGCCCACTTCTGAACTCCCGATGATGCTGATGTTCTCGGTCTGAGCGATACGATCCACGAGATATTGCGACATCTGCGGCAGGAGCCCTGGCTTTCGAACGATCATTGTCACTTCTCTGGCGTATCGCGAAAAGAAGAGCGCTCCCTGTCCCGCCGAGTTGGCACCGCCCAGCACGTAGACGTGCTGGTCCCGGTACATCGATGCCTCTGAAAGAGCAGCGCCGTAGTACACGCCCGCACCCAATAGTTTGTCTACTCCAGGTACTTCCAGCTCCCGCACCGCCGCCATTCCCGAGGCGAGCATAAGCGCATGGCAAGCCACTTCGGTTCCGTTGGATAGCTCCACGATCCGGTAGGGATCCTCGCGGCGCAATTTGGTAGCGGAACTGCTAACCAGCACCTCGGTGCCAAAGCGGCGAGCCTGCATGGCGGCGCGGCGCGCCAGATCGGCACCGGTGACTCCGTTGGGAAATCCCAGGTAATTTTCGATCATGGAACTTGTGCCTGCCTGACCGCCCGGCGCGCTCTGTTCTACGAGTAGGACTTTGAGTCCCTCGGAGGCGCCGTACACGGCACACGCGAGTCCGGCCGGACCTGCGCCAATGATCACCAGGTCATAGAACGGACGCACTGCCACGGTTTGCAGACCCACCCGCTCCGCGACTTCGGTGTTCTCCGGCGCAATGAGCATTTCTCCGCCGGGGAGAATCACCACAGGCAAACGCGGCATTACATCACCGCCGTTGCAGATGAGCGTGCGCATCTCGGCGTCCTGTTCGACGTCGATCCACTTGTACGGCACCTGGTTGCGCGAAAGAAAATCGCGTGTAGCAAAGCTCCGTGGCGACCAGCGCGAGCCTACAATTCGCACTCCTTCGAAAGGCAGGACGGCCCGCGCCGACCAGTCCGCCAGAAGGTCATCCATAACAGGGTAGAGGCGCTGCTCGGGCGGGTCCCACGGTTTGAGGAAGTAGTAGTCCAGGCCCACGTCGTTGATCGCCGCAATTGCCGCTTCGGTATCGGCATAAGCCGTTAGCAATGTGCGTTTAGTCTCAGGAAAGAGCTTGCGCATTTCGGCCAGTACATCAGTACCGGGCCTGTCGGGCATGCGCTGGTCGACTACAAAAAGCGCTATCTGATCCGCGCGCTTTTTGAGTTCGCGCACCGTTTCCATGGCCTGCCCACCTGACTGCGCCGTCACTATCCGGTACTTCTGACGATAGCGCTGCCTCAGATCGCGCTCGACAGCGTTGAGTACCTCGCGGTCGTCATCCACTGCAAGTATCACCGGTTTGGACAAACTCGTTTCCCCCTCTCAGTCAGTTGGTCGGTGATGGCACAACAGGAGGGAGCGAAACCTTGAACTCCGTACCATCGGGCCCAGTGGTTACGTCTATTGTACCGTGATGCCGTTCGATGATCCTGCGCGAAATCTCAAGTCCAAGTCCCGTTCCCTGGCCAACAGGTTTTGTGGTAAAGAAGGGGTCGAATATCTGGCCCAGGAACTTTTCCGGAATCCCCGGCCCGTCGTCGACCACTCTGACTATCACCTTACCGCCTTCAACCCTCGCCACTACCAGCACTTTTCCGCCCGGCGTTGCGTCTATTGCATTGTCGATGAGGTTGGACCAGACCTGGTTGAGCTCACCGCCATAGCACTCGACTTCGGGCAGGTCGTCAGGCACATCAAGCGAGACAGTCACAGAGTTTCCCTTTGCCTTGAATCCAAGGACCGTAATCGTGTCAGCAAGTCCTCGGCCGATTTTGAGGGGTTGCAGTGCCGCGGACTGGTCGACATGGGTAAAACCCTTAACAGCCGCAACCAGAGCGTGGATGCGTGCGGCAGCGGTACTGATTTCGCCGGCAAGCTGACGCACTACTGCTTCTGATGAAATGTGCGCGAGCACCGGACCTACCTTTTCACGTCCCACCGTTTCCCTGATTGCATCCAGATCAGAAGGGGCGTAGGCCATGGACACCAGTGGCTTGAGGTCGACTCCGTCCACACCATGATCGTCCATCCAGTCAGAGAGTGCTTCTTCTCGATCAGCCACATCGAGAGGGGTCCTCGGCGTCTCGGGGTCGAGACGTTCGCCCCTCAGCGCCCCGATGGAGAACACCTGTGTGTCGGACATGTTGAGCTTGCTTAGTTGTCTCCGGGCCTCGTCCAGATAGCGTAGCTCATTGATCAACGCACTTGCGCTTCTGACTACAGCTGACGCTGGGTTGTTGAGCTCGTGGGCTAGGCCTGCCGCAAGACGGCCTAACGACGCCATCTTTTCGTCCAGCAACTCACTCGACTTAAAGGCCCTCGCTCTGTCGATCATCACGTGAACGAGAACAGCGGTCAGTTCCCGGCACTCGTCGATCATGCGGGGGAGATCCGCCTTATCCAGGACGAACAGCTCCGTTTGCCTTTCCGCCACGACGCTCCCGGGTGGAGTCTTGATCCGCGAGTACGGAAGAAGTCCCGTCACGTCACCGCCGTGCCACTCCATAACCATTCGTTCTCCAACGCCGCCACCTCGGTCTATTCTGATCGACAAGTATCCGTCGAGAATTACATACATTCCTGCCGGGGCTTCGCCGTATCTGGTGAGCACCTCCCCGGCGCTGACCGTCTGCAATTGGCCAGTGGCTGCGAGCCATTCGAGTTGCTCACGCGGAACGCCTTTGAGAGTCCGGTGCGCGAGGAGCCGATCGATGAGGTTGGATTCTGGTTCATCCATGGCGGTAATCGTACCGCCGCGAACGTGATCCGGCGATGCCCCAAACATCGCGGGTGCGTCCCTGACGAATGCTAGACCCCGGGGCGCGCTCCGCTCTTGAGACGTTCCAGGTGTGCGCTCATGAGACAGGTTAGGGCAGCCGCCACTCCGTCGGCGGCGTCCGAGGGTGAAGGAGGGCTCTTGAGCCTGAGCAAACGGGCGACCATGAATTGTATCTGTTCTTTAGTCGCAAGCCCCGTTCCTGCTATCGCCTTTTTTACTTCGGCCGGCGGATATTCGTGGATCGTGAGGCTGGCACGCTGACCGGCCAGGAGCACTACGCCTCTTGCATGGCCCAGTGCAACCGTAGTACGCACGTTCCTGCCGTAGAAGACGTCTTCCACAGCCATCACGTCCGGGGAGTGACGTTCGATTACCTCCGAGACGCCATCAAAGATCTCCGCAAGGCGCGCAGCAAGTTCTTCTCGCGGTCGCGTCCTAATCACCCCGCACTCGACGAGGCGGTGTACGCCTGGGGCTTCTGAGACTACAAGTCCGTAGCCTGTCACCGCGGTGCCTGGATCCACGCCGAGCACCAGCATCTATCGTCTGCTACTCGGCGCTGGCCAGCTCCGACACATCCATGTCGAAGTTGGCGTCAACCTTCTGTACATCGTCGAGCTCGTCCAGGGCTTCGATGAGCTTGAGTAGCGACTGAGCGTCGCTTCCTTCCACACGCACCGTCTGCTTTGGAATCCAGGCAATTTCTGAATCCACGGCTTCTACGCCACGTGCTTCGAGTGCACTCTTTACCGCGTGAAACGAAGCGACCTCTGTGCTTATGACGTACTGGTCGTCTTCGCGCACAAAGTCAGACGCTCCGGCTTCGAGCGCTGCTTCGAGAGTTTCGTCCTCGTCGTACTTTGTGGCATCGAGGTATAGCTGACCCTTGCGCTCAAACATCCACGCTACCGAGTTGGTGGCTCCCATGTTTCCGCCGCCTCGCGACAAACGATGCCGTACCTCTGCGACGGTGCGCGTAGAATTGTCGGTGAGAGCCTGTATCATGAGGGCAACTCCGCCGGGACCGTATGCTTCGTAGAGGACCTCAACGTAGTCGACGCCCTCAAGTTCCCCAGTGCCCTTTTTTATGGCGCGCTCGATGTTCTCCTTTGGCATCGAAGCCGCCTTTGCTGTGTCGATAGCGGTGCGTAAACGCGGGTTGCCGCCCGGGTCACCGCCACCCTGCTTGGCGGCAACAGTGATCTCGCGGATCAGCTTGGTGAATTTTGCACCACGTTTGGCATCTGTAGCTGCCTTGTAGTGCTTGATCTGCTTCCACTTACTATGACCTGCCATTCCGGACGCTGGTATGAGGTTGCGTGGTCAATATACGGCGCCGCGGGGCTCTTGTGATCCCCGCCGTTGCGAGGCTGTGTCCCGCGTCGTCGCTCTACGAGGTCGAAAGCACCCACAATAGCGCATGCGATCACGACTGGTCCTATTTCTGGGGGTTGTTCTGTCCTGCGGCGAGCCCGTTTCGGCGGGGCTCGACCCTGATGACTCCACTGGCACCCCCAGCGAGTTGCCCGCTGGAGAGCGCACGGTATTTCCCGCTGACAACCCATGGAATGCGGACATCTCATCAGCGCCCGTCCATCCTAACTCGGCGGCGCTCATCGCGTCGTGTGGCGCAACGAGAAGCCTTCACCCGGATTTTGGCACCACATACGAGGGCGTAGCGTGGGGTATTCCTTACGTCACCGTAAACGGATCACAGGAACGTGTGCCGGTTACCTTCGACTACAACGACGAGAGCGATCCAGGACCGTACCCAATACCGCGCAACGCTCCGATTGAGGGTGGTCCGAATGCAACGGGCGACAGGCACGTGATCGTTGTCGACGTGGACAACTGGAAGGTCTATGAGCTTTTTGACGCGCATCCCGTCAATGGCGGAGCAAGCTGGCGGGCCGGCTCCGGTGCCGTATTCGACCTGTCGTCAAACGACCTAAGGCCAGAAGGATGGACGTCAGCCGACGCTGCTGGACTTCCGATCTTTCCAGGGCTGGTTCGCTATGACGAAGCGGTCGTTAAGGGAGCAATCACACACGCACTTCGCTTCACCTGCCCCGTGACGAGGCGCGCCTACGAGCATCCGGCTCGTCACTATGCCAGCAATCGCACCGATGCCGATCTTCCTCCCATGGGAATGCGGGTTCGACTCAAGGCCAGCGTAGACATCTCCACCTTTCCAACTGAAGTGCAGGTGATTCTGCGCGCGATGAAGAAGCACGGCATGCTGTTGGCCGACAACGGCGGGGGATTTTTTGTGAGTGGTGCACCCGACCCGCGCTGGAACGATGCCAATATCGACACGATGAAGCGGATCAAAGGCTCGGATTTTGAGGTCGTCGTAGGCCCCACCCCCTAATTGGGGTCAGATTCGAAACTCGTTCATTCGCCGCGTTTCCTCGTCCACGAGCGATTCAAAAACGACACTGGCCCCCGGGGCGCCGTAAGAAGATTCGAAACTCGCGATTTAGCGATCCGCGTCCACCATGTCTTCGAATCGCAGCCACTGCTTGTAAAAGAACAAGTCGGCCCAGCCGTTGGGGCCGTTGCGATGCTTGAGCACATGAAGCTCGGCTGCTCCGTCTACGTCGCGAGCCGCATCATACAGCTCCTGCCTGAAGAGGCCGAGCACTATGTCTGCGTGGTGCCTTATCGCGCCAAGCGCTCCAAAGTCTTCCAGGACCGGTCGCGGATCGGGCCGGCCGCGCACAACGCGCGCCAGATGACTCACGAGGAGCACGGCACACTCCCTTCTCACCGCGAGCGCCTTGAGTTCGCGAACTGCGTGGGCCAGCTCTTCTTCCTGTGGCTTGTCACCCACTGCCAGAGACTGCAGTGGATCCACCACAATGAGGTCGAGGCCGAGGTAGGGAATGAGAAGGTCAGACAGCCCCGCAAAGCCGTTAGGCGCCAGAGGAGAGAGCAGCGGCGCGCGATTCCTGAGCTTAAGGGCCACGGAGCCTACCGACGCACGAGTGGTTTCGTTGAGCCGTCCATGTCTGAGATCTTCGACGCGCGCGCGTCCCTCAATGGCCAGCGAGCGCTCGAAAAGGCGTTCGGTGGAGTACTCACCGGAAAAGAAGGCAACTTCGGCGCCGTCCTGTGCGGCCCTGAGCGCCATCGCCAGAGCTAAAGAAGATTTGCCAGAACCTTCATCTCCGCCCAGCACTACCAGGTCGCCGCGCCGCGGCCCTCCACCCAGGAGGCTATCTACACTTGGAAAGCCTGTGGGGACTCCGTCGAACCTCTCACCCACATTGTCGAGTGCCTGGAGATAGGCGGCAGCGTCAAAGGGTCTGCCGGCATCTGACGACTTGTCCTGGTTAGTGTCCATGACGCTGCTCGTTAGGCCTGGGCAGCCCGTGCCAGCCTGGCAGTCACTGACCTGATGTCCCCGCGGGCTGCCGTATCAAGAACCTTGTTCGTGACAACACTCACGCGGTCCCATGCGGATACCAGCTGATTCCGGTCTCCGGTTGCCAGAGCGTCAAACAGGGATTGAAATGCGCTCTTCACCGAAGTGCCGAGTGCCAGGGTGCCAAGCCAAGAGCGGGCGTGAGTGGCGCGGGCGCGCTGTAGCTGGCTTTCGGCAAAATCCTCCGACGCGCCGTCCCAAGTCAAACGCGCAGCTAGAAACGCTGCGAGAACCACCTCTCGCTCGCCTCCTATCGGCAGGCGCTCCGCGAGCGCGATGAGGCCGCGAAAGCGGAAGGACGGGGAGGCGAGAGCGTACGGCGGCAGGCCGAGAGGCTCGGGGGCTGTCGAAGGGCTCGAAAGCGGCAAAGTCAGGTCGATTCTGGTTGAAGACGGGCTGATAACTGGGAACGATCGACGGAAGAAATGGCAAAAGTGCTCCCAAGGGAAGGAAGAGGATATCGGGCAAGTATTGGCAACGACCGCTCTCTCCCTACCTTTCCGGGTACTGCTGTTGACACTGCCTCCATCCTCATCGAACCCTGAGCTCCTCGATCCCGTCCGGTCCACGATTCGCCCGACCCCCTCGCAACGTTCTGTGGGTGGATGACGAAGCGGAACTCCTTGAGCCGCATCGTCTTTTCCTTTCAGACAAGGGGATCGACGTGTCCATGGCGACCAACGCCGACGATGCGGTGGAACTGATTCGGAGGCGTCCCTTTGACCTTTTGCTGCTGGACGAGCAGATGCCGGGTAAGCGGGGTCTCGAAGCATTTCGCGAGGTTCGTGATCTTGCCCCGACACTCCCGGTAGTCCTGATCACCAAGTCCGAAGACGACGCAACTTT
>CAZYTS010000011.1:0-1459 GCA_964649855.1 uncultured Gemmatimonadaceae bacterium | reverse complement strand
GCGGACGTCAGGGACTATCTCGTAAAGCCGGTCAGTCCGCGTCAGGTGTTATCCGTGGTGACCAAGGTGCTCGATGGTCCGCGCATCAGACAGCAAGCTGTGGCGCGCTCCTTTGTGGAGCGCTTTCGCGCCATGGAACTCGAGCGCAATCCCAACCTGGATTGGCGTGGCTGGATCGAGCGTTTTGACGAGCTCATGCGATGGGATATCGATTTGGCGGAGGCTGGTGAGCGCGGGCTATACGACTCACTGCGAGGTCTTTATCCCGACATGCACCGGGAGTTTTCGGCTTTTATGTACGAGGCGTATCCCGGCTGGCTCAGAGATCTCGAAGGTGACAGGCCACCACTCTCGATTGACGTTGTTGGCGAGTTTGTGCTGCCTGTGCTGCAGCGTGATAACAGGGTTGTGCTCGTGGTCGTGGATTGCATGCGGCTCGATCAGTGGAGGATTCTGGAGCGCACACTCACTCCAGCGTTTGACGTCGAGACGACGCATTACTACGCCGTGCTTCCTACGGCAACGCCATACGCCCGCAATTCACTTTTCAGCGGGCTCTTTCCTGGAGAGATTGCAGCGCGCTTTCCGGATTGGTGGGGAGAGCGTGACGACGAATCTCTAAACGCACACGAGCACGAGTTGCTCCAGGCGCAGCTTGCGGAGCTCAAGGTTTCGGCGTCGGTGCGTTACCACAAGATTTCGACTCCTCTCGATTCAGACGATCTCGAGCGCCATCTGGCGACGGCTATTGCGGCGGAGGGGATAAGCGCCTTTGTGTTCAACTTTGTAGATCTTCTTACGCATGGTCGTTCGGAGTCGGCGATACTGTATGAGGTGGCGCGTGACGAGATTGCCTTGCGGCAATTGACGCTGCAGTGGTTCCAGCGCTCGGCGCTGCAGTCGTTGCTGCGTGAAGCGGCCCGAAAGAAGGTGACGGTTCTCTTGACGAGCGATCATGGGTCGATTCACTGCACCACACCGGCTACGGTTTTTGCCAAGCGTGACGCAACGCAGAATCTGCGTTACAAGTTTGGTGAGGATCTGAGGGCCGAGCGTCCCGAGCACGCGTTGCAGTTTGTAAGGGAGGATTCGCTGAGGCTTCCGCGAAGGGGTCTTGGTGCCAATACGCTCCTTGCAGTTGGCAACACGTTCTTTGTGTATCCTACAAAGCTGCGGGAGTACCAGAGCCGTTACCGTGGTTCATTTTTGCATGGCGGAGTTACGCCCGAAGAGTGCATAGTTCCCCTGGCGCTCCTGACCCCCCGTTAGGCGGCGCCCGTTTGCGCGCAAGGGTCTAGAGAATGCTGCGTCGTCTCTTTCCTTATCTAAAGCCACATGCCTGGCGCATGGGTGGCACGATCGCCTGCAACCTGGGCGCGGCGCTCCTCGACGTATTTTCATTCACGCTCCTCATTCCATTCCTTGATGCCCTCTTTGGTACATCGAGTGCCGGGGGAAA
>CAZYTS010000010.1:17983-38553 GCA_964649855.1 uncultured Gemmatimonadaceae bacterium | reverse complement strand
TCCTGGGGCCTGATTCGGACGTTCCGGCACCCGACGTGAACACAAACGAGCGTGTGATGGCGTGGCTCATGGATACTTATTCCATGCACAAGGGCCACACAGTGACTGCAGTAACGACCGGCAAGCCGGTGGAAATGGGCGGATCGCTCGGTCGCCGCGAAGCCACAGGACGTGGCTGCATGATCGTAACCAAAGAAGCCCTCGCGCACCTCGGAATGAACGTAAAAGGCACTACAGTTGCCGTGCAGGGCTTTGGAAATGTGGGTTCCGTATCTGCCAACCTTCTTTCGAGAGAAGGCTGCAAGATCGTGGCGATTTCGGACCGCACCGGTGGCTGGCACAACCCCGCCGGCATCGATGTTGAAGACGCAATCGCCTACGTCCGACACAACAAGACGCTTGAAGGCTACGGCAAGGGCGACCAGATCACCAACGAAGAATTGCTTACGATGGAAGTGGACGTTCTCCTTCCAGCTGCTCTGGAAAACGTCATCACATCCAAGAACGCTTCAAAGGTTCGCGCAAAGATCATCTGCGAGGGTGCCAACGGACCGACGAGCGCTGCCGCTGACGCCATCCTCGAAGAAAAGGGAGTCTTTGTGGTGCCGGACATCCTCGCCAACGCCGGCGGCGTAACCGTTTCGTATTTCGAATGGGTGCAGGATCGCGGTGGTTACTTCTGGGATGAAGATACTGTCAACGATCGCCTCCGAAACCTTATGACAAAGGGCTTCCGCGATTGTCTGGCCCTTGCCAAGCAACACAAGGTTAACATGCGTACGGCGGCCTACATGTTGTCCATCAGCCGTGTGGCCACGGTGCATCGTCTGCGCGGCATCTACGCCTGACGATCCCCCGGGCGTGGGCCTGTTTCACCCGCACGCGGGCGACGAGCTGACCACGGCGTCGCCCGCGTCCTGTTTGTTATGAACTTCCGCATCGTCATCGTGGGAAAGGTGCGGAACGCAAATCTCGCCGCCGTGGTTCATGAGTACGAAGAACGGGCCGCGCGGTACTGGCCCGTCGAAGTGCACGAGGTGCGGGAAGAAAGCAGTCTTTCCAACCCGGCCCAAGTCATCAGGCGCGAGGGACAAAAACTCCTGGAACGCGCGGCCGGTGCGCGGATCGTGGCTTGCGCGGTCAACGGACGTAGTTTTGCTTCGGAAGCGTTTGCGGAATGGATGCAGCGCCAGCGTGAATCCGCGCGGGACGTTGCGTTCGTAATCGGTGGGGCTCATGGACTCGATGAAAGCGTGCTCTCTGCTTCGGCCGAGAAACTGGCGCTGGCGCCTTGGACCCTGCCTCACGAAGTTGCAAGGCTCATTCTTGCCGAGCAACTCTACAGAGCGGGCACAATCGTAAGGCGGGAACCATACCACAAGTGATCTCACTCATGCCGATCCTTCACGCGACTCCCTGTCCAAAGGTGTCGTGACAGGTCCAGACGTTCTCCCTGATCCAGTGATCGTAACCGAAAAACTCGGTGGTTCGTCGCTGGCACAGATTGCGGAAAGGAACGAGAGCTCCAGTTGGTTCGTTAAGCGGCCGTCGAACCACGACGAGTGGGGAGAACGCGCCCGTGCAGTGGCGCGCTCCGCTACGGATGGTTGGCTCGATATGCTCGGCGAGGCCCTTAGCGCGAGTGGTGCCGCAAAGGAACGTCTGGAAAGGGTGGCACGCGAGGGCGGTGTCGTAGTTACAACCGGACAGCAGCCAGGTCTCTTTGGTGGTCCTCTGTATACGTGGAACAAGGCGCTCTCGGCGCTTGAGCTGGCAGATGCAATCGAGCGTACTACGGGAGTGAGTGCCGCTCCGGTCTTCTGGGCGGCGACAGACGACGCTGATTTTCTTGAAGCCAGCTTTACCTGGCTGCGCACAGATCATGGTGCGGTTCGTGTAGAGCAACGGCAGGAACCAAGCGATGGCGAGCCCTTGTCTGAGGTTCGTATTGAGGGCGTTGACGAGGCTGTGCGCGTACTACGAGACTCAGCCCGGTCTGCATCCGACATCTTTCCGATGCAGGCTGCCCTCTCAAACTATACAGACGCCGATGCAACGATGGGTTCGGCGTACGTAGGGCTCATGCGGGCATTGCTGGAGCCCCTCGGCATGGCGGTGATCGATGCTTCTTCCCCCCAACTATTGGCAGCAGAGCGCCCATTTCTGGTCAGAGCGCTGGAGTGCTCACGGGACGTTGCGGATGCTCTCGCAGTACGAGATCGTGAGATTCGCGAGGCAGGGCACGAACCGCAGGTAGTCCTCATGCCCGAGCTATCGCTCGTTTTTGCCCGTGAGGTTCGCAAGAAGGCCAGAGTCGCGATAGACCGGGCTGCACGCGTTGCTGCCCGGGCGCATGAGGTGCTTTCACCAAACGTGCTCCTGCGTCCCGTTGTCGAGCGTGTCCTGATGCCGGTAGTCAGCTACGTCGCCGGCCCCGGCGAGCTCGCGTATTTCGCGCAGGCTACGAGCGTTGCATCTGCCGTCGGACTACCCGCTCCACTGGGCGTGCCCCGCTGGAGCGCTACGATTCTCGAACCAGACGTCCAGCAGATCCTGCGTAGACGTGGCCTCGAGTGGCGGTCCCTGGCCAGAGTTCACGAACTGGAGCACCAGATTGCACGTGCCGGCGTACCGGCGGATGTGCTGCGCGAACTGGAAGCCATGAGGAAACGCGTTAGCGAAGGTGCCGAAAGGTTCAAGGAGACCCTGGGCCAGGGGGCAAATCTCCTTGATCCTCGAGTTGTCGATGGCGCTGCGCGTGGTATGTCGTTCAGACTCGACCGGCTGGAGCGGCGCCTCCTTGCATCTGCCAAGAGACGGGAAGCGGAGCAGCTGCGCGAACTCGCGGTTGCACGAGGATCGCTCTTCCCTGACGGAAAGCGACAGGAAAGGTCGCTCAACTTCATTCCGTTTCTCTCGAGGTATGGAGGATCCCTGGTAGCAGGCATGCGTAAGGCGGCTCGCAACCACGCAGAAGCGCTTTTGTCCGGTCAACCGCTCGTGGCAACGGGTGAAAAGGGAACAGGCTAGTTCCGGCTCTGTGCGCGGTGGCTCCGGGGCTTCGGTGCTGGTCGCGACCGGAATCCTCATAAGTCGCATTACCGGCCTCGTTAGGCAGCGCGTCTTTTCGTTCTATTTTGGCACTTCGGCCGAGGCAGACGCCTTTAACGCTGCCTTTCGTATCCCGAACATCCTTCAGAATCTCCTTGGCGAAGGAGTACTGAGCGCCTCCTTTATACCTGTCTACGCGCGCCTTAACGCACAAAATGAAGCCGAAGCGCGGCAGCGTGTAGCCGGAGCAGTGCTCGGTAGTCTGGCACTGGTAAGCGCTTTAGTTGTTCTCGCGGGTGTGCTGGCTGCTCCCGTGCTCGTGGGACTCATTGCTCCCGGTTTCGAAGGCGCCAAGCGTGAACTCACTGTGCAGCTGGTGCGCATTCTCTTTCCCGGCGCCGGCCTTTTTGTGCTCTCTGCCTGGTGCCTCGGCGTTCTGAACTCGCACGGCAAGTTCCTCCTTTCATACGCTTCGCCAGTAATCTGGAACGCGGCGATGATTGCCACCCTTCTTTTCTATGGAGGGTCTGTCGAACTTCCCGCGCTCGCCAGAGCTCTCGCGTGGGGAAGTGTTGCAGGGAGCGCTCTTCAGGTGGTCATTCAGTGGCCAGCTGTTCACGCTGTTTTGGGTGCGTGGAGGGTGTCGCTTGGCCGAAAGGTCACTCAGGTGAAAGAGGTCTACAGAAACTTTGTTCCTGCCTTTGTAGGCCGTGGTGTAACCCAGATTTCTGCCTACCTCGATGCTTATATCGCGTCGTTTCTTATTAACGGCTCGGTTACAATCCTGTCGAATGCGCAGCTTCTTTACATGCTGCCTGTCAGTCTCTTTGGAATGTCGGTTTCAGCGGCAGAACTCCCTGCCATGTCAGGTGAGGCGGGTGAAGACGAAGCCGCGTTGGCGCGAGTGCGCAATCGCCTCGAAGGTGGACTAAGACGCATCGCGTTTCTCGTGATTCCGAGCGCAGTTGCGTTCATCAGCATCGGGGACGTGATAGGAGGACTGGTCTATCGCGGAGGTCAGTTCACGCTGGCCGACACACGTTGGCTTTGGGCAACGGTAGCGGCGGCGTCGCTGGGACTCGTTGCGGCGACGTCATCGCGCCTTTACGCCAGTACGCTCTACGCTTTGCGTGATGCCAGAACACCGCAGAAGTACGCCGTGATTCGCGTTTTCCTTAACGGACTCCTGGGTTTTGGAGGTGCGCTCTGGCTCGCGCCAAAGCTGAGTATCGATCCGCGATTGAATGTGGTGATGTTGGCGTTGGCATCGGGTGTGGCTGCGTGGGTGGAGTTTGCTCTGCTCAAGGGAGTGGTTACAAGGAGGCTCTCAGGTGGCCGCATGGAGCTACGAACAATCGCGGTTCTCGTGGCTTGCGCCGCTGTTGCTGCGGCGGCGGCCTGGAGCGCGCGATTGGCCTTTGGCATGCAGGTCTCTTTTATTGCCGAGGTTACGACATGCCTGGTCTTTGCGGCGGCCTATGGAGTCGCGACGCTCATTTCGGGAGTTCCAGAAGCCAGTGCAATGGTAAAGCGACTGAGGCGCCGCTAAAGCCACAAACACCGCGGCGTAACGGTGGCTAGCTTTAAGTGTGATGGTTGTACCTGATGCTGTAGCTGCCAAGCTCCCTCACCTCCCTGATTCACCCGGCGTCTACCTCTGGAAGGACCGGGAAGGGGTGGTTTTGTACGTGGGGAAAGCGGCTCGCCTGCGATCCCGAGTCCGCAGCTACTTCGCGACCGATCATCTGGAAAGCGTTAAGACCCGGGCATTGGTCTCGTTGGTCGCGGAACTGGACACGATCGTGGTACCAACCGAGGCGCACGCTCTGATTCTCGAGGCGAATCTCATCAAGGAGTATCGTCCGCGCTTCAACATCGCGCTTCGAGACGACAAGTCGTATCCATACATCAAGGTCACGATAAACGAACCTTTTCCGCGGGTCTTTGTGACGCGGCGCCTGACAAACGACGGCGCGCGCTACTTTGGCCCATATACCGACGTCGGGGCGATGCGCCGCGCATTGAACGTCGTAAAGCGGATCTTCACGGTCAGGTCCTGCAACTACAACTTGCCGGTCGAGGCGCCCGATCGGCCATGCCTCGACTATCATATTGGTCGCTGCAAGGCTCCTTGCGTCTTTCTGCAGACCGAAGAGGACTATCGTGCGATGATCGACGAAGTTCTCCTCTTTCTCGAAGGCAGAAGCGAGGAGGTTGTGCGCCGCGTCAGGCAGCGAATGGAAGAAGCGTCGTCAGCGCTCAACTTTGAGCGTGCAGCCGAGCTTCGCGATGTTCTCAAAAGGCTCAAGCGGATGGAAGAGCCCACCATCGTTCTCGAAGTGGAAGGTGGAGATCGAGACGTAGTGGGATACGCGCGCGACGGTGACGATGCCTGCGTCGTTGTATTGAGGATCCGCGGGGGAAAGCTGCTGGCCAGAGATCAGCGTTTCCTCGAGAACATCGAGGGAGAGAACGATATGGCGGTGCTGTCGGCCTACATGAATGGTGCATATCGCCAATCGCAGGAGCGCGCCAGCCACGTTTTGGTGCCATTCGACTTCGATGATCGTGCTACGCTTGAGGAGTCACTCGAAGGTACCAGGATCAGCATTCCTCAACGCGGGCCGCGGCGTGAACTGGTTCAGCTTGCAGAACAGAACGCGCGGCACCTGCTCGAGGAGTTCAAGCTGGCTTCGTTCGAGGCAGAGGAACGAGCTGCAAGTCCTGTTTACGACCTTCAGCGTGAACTCGGCTTGCAGCGCCTGCCGCGATCACTGGTGTGCTTTGACATATCTACAGCGCAGGGGAGAGACACCGTCGGTTCCTGTATCTGGTTCGAGAACGGCAGGCCACGCAGGAGCGAGTACCGCAAGTTCAAGGTAAAGACGGTCGAAGGCAGTGACGATTTTGCGTCGATGAAAGAGGTCGTGGGCCGCTATTTCAGGAGGCGGATCGAGGAAGAAAAACCCCTGCCGGACCTTGTTGTAATCGATGGTGGCAAGGGACAACTTGGAGCGGCTGTCGATGCTTTGACCGAGGTTGGCCTCACGGAACTGCCGGTAATAAGTCTCGCGAAAAAGGAAGAGGAAGTATACCTGCGAGGTCGCAGCGAACCTATTCGAATGTCGCGCCGCTCTCCTGCATTGCGCACTCTACAGCAGGCACGCGATGAAGCGCATCGTTTTGCTCTTACATTCAATAGGGCGAGGCGCGCGATTAGAACCATTACGTCAGAGCTCCTCAGGATTCCCGGGGTTGGTCCCGCACGCCGTCGCGCCCTGCTACGGACCTTTGGTTCCCTTCAGGGAGTCAAGGAGGCCACCGAAGCAGATATTGCCCAGGTGCCCGGCTTTTCGCTCGAGTCAGCTGCGAGAATTCTTGCTGTGCTTCGCGGTACACCTGTTGACGAGAGCCCTCCTCATCCCTCCGCGGACGACACTTCGGGCGAGCAGGATGCGACCGTCACTCCAGACGCCAATCAGATTGACGGGACCTGATCCGCACGTGATGGATGCGACTCAACCTGACCTCTACAACTTCAACCCAGCTCATCTTACTGCTTTCAGGCTCACCTCGATCAATTCCCGCTCATCTCGCTTAGTCCATTTCAGCCCTTAGCCACTTAGCCTCCTCAATGCACTCCTGGAATCTCGAATGCTCCAACTGCGGGCAACACGCCGAACAGCACGCCCCAGTCGGGCTCTGTCCCAAATGCAATCAGCCTTTCCTGGTACGCTTCAATGGTCCAGCGCCTAAGCGTGCTGGCCTTGTTGATCGCTGGGATATGTGGAGATATGCGCCCGCACTTCCGCTGACTGAGAAGGAGAGTCCGGTCTCGCTGGGCGAAGGACTGACACCATTGCGCGACTCGCGTACCCTTGCCGAACAGCTGGGGCTGCGCCGTTTGTTGATCAAGGACGAAAGCATCAACCCTACTGCGTCGTTCAAGGCGCGTGGACTCAGCGCCGCAGTGACTCGTGCAGTTGCACGAGGAGTTCCGGGATTGGTTGTGCCTACTGCAGGGAATGCGGGGGCGGCCCTTGCTGCCTATGGTGTTGCAGCAGGGGTTCGTGTGCGTGTCTATGCTCCTCGATGGACGCCGCGACCCATACTCGACATTATCGGCAGTCTGGGCGTAGAACTCGTGACCATCGACAGCCACATTGGAGAAGCAGGCAAACTATCAGTTGCTTTTGCTTCGGAGAGCGGCTTCTTTAACGTTGCAACACTGCGTGAGCCGTACCGGGTTGAAGGCAACAAGACACTTGGCCTTGAGATTGCTGAGCAACTCGGCTGGAAGCTGCCTGATGCAATCGTCTACCCCACGGGTGGTGGCGAAGGCGTAATCGGAATCTGGAAGGCTATTCAGGAAATGCGTCTATGGGGATGGATCGCAGAGTCCGAACGGCTCCCAAAGATCATTGTTGCACAGGCCAGTGGATGTGCTCCGCTGGTGCGTGCCTTTGAAAGCGGAGCTGATGCCGCTACACCGTGGGAGAATCCCACAACTCATGCGGCGGGTTTGAGGGTACCTGGGCCGCTGGGAGACCGGCTCGTGCTCAGGGCCATCAAGGAGTCTGGTGGTGCCGCGGCCGCCGCCAGTGAAGAGGAGATTCAAACGTGGACGCGGATCCTGGCGTCTGCCACTGGCATCGACGCGGCTCCCGAGGGCGGTTGCGCCATGGCTGTTACTGCCAATTTGAAGCGCCAAGGGGTGATTGCAGCCGAAGATGAGGTTGTTGTCTACAACACCGGCAGTGGCGCATCATACCGTGCCTGATTATTCCGCCAGATGACTATCGCTATCCTCGATCCCTTCAGCGGCATTGCGGGCGACATGATGCTCGGAGCGCTGGTTGATGTGGGTCTCGATCGTTTGTGGCTCGAGGCGCTACCTCAGACTCTGGGCATACAGGGGGTGGGCGTACGAATTCACTCCGTGAAACGAGGGGAAATCGAGTGCACCAAGGTAGACTTTGACATTCCGCCCCAGCCACATGGCAGGCACATTTCCAAGTTAGTAGAGCTGGTCGAGCGGACGCCCGCTCCTCCCGATGTGCAAGAAAAGGCGATCCAGGCATTTCGCGCCATTGCGGAGGTCGAGGGAGAGCTGCACGGGATGCCGGCGGAACGTGTGCATTTGCATGAAGTTGGAGCGGTGGACGCGATTCTCGATGTGGTTGGATCGATCTGGGGTCTGAGCATACTGGGAGTCTCGCGCGTTTACTCTGGCGTGATCTCCCTTGGCGATGGTTTCGTGACAGCGGCACACGGCGTGTTGCCCGTTCCAGCACCGGCAACGATTCGGCTTCTGGAAGGTCTGGCTGTGCGCCCCGGTCCAGATGACTCTGGAGAGCTGGTCACCCCAACTGGGGCGGCCCTGATCAGGGTGCTCTCCCAGGGACCTCCGCCACGCACGTATAAGCCTTTGCGGAGTGGGTATGGAGCAGGCACCCGGGACATCAAGGGCCGAATGAATGCCCTGCGGATAATTCTCTCCGAAGACTCCCCTCCACACGGAAGCGTCGAGGAACTTGTGATATTGGCCACCGATTTGGACGACATGTCGCCCGAAGCTCTGGCAGCTACTGCGGAGGCGCTGCGGGCAGCGGGTGCGTTGGATGTTGTAATGACCGCGACGCACATGAAGAAGGGTAGGGTGGGTACCCGGCTCGAAGTCCTGGCGCACCCAGCTAAGACGTCCCTTCTCGAGGAGATGCTCTTTTTACAGAGCAGCACCCTCGGAGTAAGGCGATCCCTGGTATCGAGGCGGGCCCTGCCGCGCAGCGAAACGATAGTGCAGATTCTTGGCCATGAGATCCGGCTCAAGGTGGCCGAGCTGCCTAACGGTAGTGTGAGGGTGAAGCCGGAGTTTGAAGACGTGAGCGCCGTTTCCCGGTCTACGGGGCGGGCTTTTGAGGACGTTGCGGCGCTCGCTCTGGCGGCTCTGGAACGAGGGTCATGACAGGGTGTAACTTTACGTCGGCGCACGAGTTGCGCCTTTACCGTTCAGGAGAATTCACAAGATGCTAAAGCGTTTGTCGGCGACATTTGGTGTTGCCCTTGCCTTGGTGCCCGGCGCGCTCGATGCTCAGGGCGCCTGCGCAATCGAGTATGGCAAGCCCGGCCAGGTTAAGGACGCCTACAATGCCCTCGCCAAGGCCGCGCTCTTTGCCAATAATCCCGTCCAAGCTGCGAACACCGTTAAAGAAGCTGTCACCAAGCTGCAGAAGGACGAAGCCAAGGTCATACAGCAGAACCCCATTGGGCGAGCAATGGTGCTTGGCTCAGCATACGCTGAGTTCTTTGCGCTTCCAGGGAACCAGGGGGTGGTAACGCGATCGAGCCTCGGCCTTGCCACCGATCCGACGGGTACGATAGACCTCGTAGCTGCAACGGATTCTTTGCTCGACATGGTTGAAGCGTCGAACCCTGCTTGCAAAGAAGAGACCGAGGCGCCGCGTCGTAAGATCTACGCGCCTCTCGTTAACGAAGCCGTAAATCTCTACAACTCCCAGCAGGTCGATTCTGCACTGGTACTCGCACGGCGAGGACTGGCGATTTACGATGGTTATCCGCTGGCATATATCGCCTACAACATTCAGGCGAACGCACTACAGACCAAAGACAGCCTCGATGCTGCCGTTGTGTCTTTTAAGCGTATGGCCGAACTGATGAAGGACGACTCGACTCTCGTTGACGATCGCAAGAACGTCATCACCAGCGTGTCGCAACTCCTGCTCTCTCAGGCCGAAGCGCTGGAGGGGGAGCCAAAGAACGCCAAAGTGAAAGAAGCCACAGAGTATCTGCAGGCCTACCTTCAGGAGTTCCCCGACGACGCCAAAGCGCAGGCAACTCTGGCGCGAGCACAGATCATGAGCGGCGACTCGGCGGCTGCGAACCGGGTCTTCGGTCAGATGGTCTCCAACCCGGATAGTTACACCGATCAGCAGTTGTTCGAAGCTGGCGTAAACGCGGCGCGCGCTGAAAAGTCCAAAGAAGCAATTGATCTCTTTGAAGCCGGCCTTAAAAAGAACCCCTATGGGCGTGATGCACGATTCAACGTCGCCATCACACTCCAGAAGCTCGACGAGTATGAAAAGGCCGAACCTCACCTCAGGGAACTGATCAAGATCGATCCTGAGAATCCTGAGGTCTATCAGGTGATGGCGCTCAACTACCGTGGTCTCGCTGAAAAGGCCAAGACGGCCGCTGCTAACAAGCCAGCAACATCACCAGAAGCCAAGAAGTACAAGGAGCTCAATGATTCGCTGCTACACTACTACCAGCGATTCCAGGATGCTCCGGTGCGGGTGAGCTTCAATCTGTGGAGTCACGACGGCACCAAGCACGTACTCGCCGGAACGCTTGAGAACCTCACTGACGCCGAAAAGAGCTACACGCTCAAGTTCGAGTTCCTGAACTCGGCAGGCACAGTTGTGTCGACCAAGGAAGCACCACTCGAAGCTGTGGCGGCCAAGGGTTCAAAGGCCTTCCGCGTCGAGGCCGAAGGTGAAGGCGTCATAGCCTTCAGGTATGCGCCGCTGACCTAAGCACGCTACCAACGCGATTTTCAAAGGGCGGAGCACCGAACCACGGTGCTCCGCCTTTCTACGTGCAGCTGCTCCTTGCGAGCACGGCCCTCACGTGGCCAAAAGAGATAGCGTTAGAACGTCGCAGCTTGCAAGTGGCGGTGTGGTCCGTCGCGGCGTCGCAGAATAGAAGTGTCGCAGCGTAGAAGCCTTCGCAGCATAGAAGCGTCGCAGCGTCCCAGCCTCCCAGCGTCAAAGCCCCTTACAAGGGCCTCCGGACAGCATCACATGGGACCCGCGAAGTGCAAGTGCCACATTGATATCCGTTGCCTTGACTGCTAAGTTCCTTGAGCTCAAAGGCTATCCAGCAACGGGCCAGGCAGGGGCAAGGCAGACCGTCTCAAGTTGCGCCTTTCCTCACCAGCACAGACAGCACTCTCCTAATGGTCCGCGTCGCCCGCGTATTACCTGGCAGCATTGCCGCAGAACTCGAGATTGTACCCGGCACGGAGATCCGCAGGGTCAACGGCCGGGAGATCGAGGATTTCCTTGATTGGGAATTCTTGACGGCGGACGACTTGTTGGAAATCGAGGTCGCCACGGTCGGAGGCGAGGAAGTAGTCCTCGAGATCGAGCGGCCCGAAGGTGAGCAACTCGGCATTGAGTTGGAGCCGCCCCGCGTGAGACGATGCGCCAATCGCTGCGAGTTCTGCTTCATCGAAGGACTGCCCCAGGGACTGCGCAAGCCGCTCTACATCCGCGACGATGACTACCGTCTCTCCTTTGCGTACGGAAACTTTGCCACGCTCTCCAATCTCAAGGAGCGGGATTTTCAGCGCATTCTGGAGTACCGGCTTTCGCCTCTGTACGTATCAGTACATGCCACTCCGTGGGAAGCGCGCAAAAAGCTGCTGAACAATCCGAGGGTTCCTAACATCGTGGAGCAGCTCACGCGTCTTGTGGACGGCGGTATTCGATTCCACGGCCAGATGGTGATTGTGCCGGGCCTCAACGATGGCGACGTCCTCGAACAATCACTCACCGACCTGTACGCCTTTGGCGAGAGCTGCTTGTCAGTTGCCCTCGTGCCGGTTGGGTTGACGCAGTTTTCGCACCTCTACACCGGCGAGTCGATGAATGTGGAGCACGCGAGCCGACTCCTCCGAACGGCCGAACTATGGGGCGACAAGGCCATGCGTGAACGCGGCGAGCGCTGGGTGTTTGGATCTGACGAGCTCTATCTGTTGGCGGGCGCGGAGCTACCCGGTGTGGAACACTATGGAGATTTTGCACAGATCGAGAATGGCGTTGGTGCCGTTACATCGCTGAGGCAACGCGTCAGAAAAGGGCTTGCTTCACTCCCTCGGTTGACGGGCCAAAAGATAGGCGTGGTTACCGGTAAGGCGATGCGGGGGCTGATGCCCGAGCTCCTGGATTCTCTCGCCTCGGTAACCGGAGCCAGCTTTGAAATGATCGTCGCCGAGAATTCGCTCTTTGGGCCCACGACTACTACAGCAGGATTGCTTGTGGGCGCCGACATCGAGCGTTCTCTTGCCGAACGCACAGATCTCGACCTCGCACTCATCCCTGCCGAGACAATTAACGAGGACGGAATCTTTCTGGACGACGCAGTTTTTGAGGCACTGCGAAAGAACCTGCCCATGCCCGTGTTTCCGTCTTATGACTTCGTAGATGTCCTCGAACACGAGGCCGGACTGGCTGTGGCTGCTGCCGGTGGCGTTGTATGAGGCTACCGGTTGTAGCCATTGTCGGCCGGCCTAACGTTGGAAAGTCCGCGCTCTTCAACCGCATCGTTGGGCATGACGCCGCGATAGTCAGTGAAGAGGCGGGTACTACTCGTGACCGGCACTTCGCCCGCGCCGAGTGGGCAGGTTCATCGTTCTGGCTTGTAGACACCGGGGGGATTACCGGCGACGCACGGGCACCCATGGACCTGGAGATTCGCCGTCAGGTGGACGAGGCAATTCAGGAGGCAGATCTCCTTCTCTTTGTCGTGGACGCTCGCGCAGGGCTCCACCCAGTCGACGAGCACATTGCGGATCAGCTTCGCAGCGCATCGCGTCCATTCCTCGTGGTTGCCAACAAGGTTGATAACCCGGCTTCCACCGATTTTTACGAGTTCTATGCGCTGGGTGCGGGCGACCCGATTCCAGTATCTGCCATGAGTGGCAAGCAGTCGGGCGACCTGCTTGACGCAGTAGTGGCAGCAATTCCCGCGATGCCGCCTGAGGACGAGACAAGCCTCAGGGTTGCAGTGATTGGACGACCAAATGTAGGCAAATCATCGTTTGTCAATCGTCTGCTTGGAGAAGAGCGCCTCGTAGTATCGGATGAGGCGGGCACAACGCGTGACGCCATCGATACGCCAATGCGCTACAAGGGGCGGGACCTCGTCTTTGTAGACACGGCAGGGCTTCGCAGGCAGTCGCGGGTTGAGGCAGGGATCGAGCTCTACTCGTCGTTGAGGACGAGGCGTGCCATCGAACGTGCCGAGCTGTGTTGTCTCCTGGTTGACGCCGTTGACGGTCTTCACACCCAGGATCTGCGAATTGCGAACCTGGCGTGGGAAGCAGGCAAGGGTCTGGTTGTCATAGTCAACAAATGGGATCTCGTTGAAAAGGACGACAAATCCGCGGCAAGATTCGAGAAGGCTTGCAGAGAAAAGGCTCCGTTTCTGGGATTCGTGCCCTTTCTTTTTGCCTCAGCCAAAACCGGACTGCGAGTGACCAAGGTCCTCGACATGCTTCTCCAGGTGGAGCAGGAGAGACTCAAGCGCATCACAACGGCGCGTGTCAACGAGCGGCTCGAAGAGCTTCTGAGGCGAAAGCAGCCGCCGCAGGCGGCTGGACGCGAAATCCGTCTCATGTACGCCACACAGGTGCAGGTGGCTCCGCCGACTATTGCAGTTTTCAGCAATCACCCTGATCTGGTAGAGGAGCACTATGTGCGCTACCTGCACAATGGATTCAGGGAGAGCTGGGCCTTTACTGGCAATCCACTGCGCGTGGTCCTTAAACGAAAAGCAGCGTGAGATGAGCGCTCTTTCCCTGATTGGCCTGGTTGTCGCGTATCTGGTTGGGTCCACTCCCAACGCATGGATAGCAGGCAAGCTCATCACGGGGATCGATCTGCGCACTATTGGTTCTGGCAACCTCGGCTCAACCAATGTCTACCGAGCGCTGGGGGCTCCGGCGGCTGCCGTGGTTTTTCTTCTGGACCTGGCTAAGGGCCTCGTGCCAGCACTCTTGTTTGCAGCTTTGTTTCGCGCGGGCCATTCGCCCTGGTGGCCGATAGCATACGGTGTTGCCGCAATCCTCGGTCACGTGCGCCCTTACCTTGGGTTTTTCAAGGGAGGTGGAAAAGGCGTGGCGACGTCGGCCGGAGTCTTTGCCGCGCTTGCACCCATTGCCTTTGCTGTAGGAATCACAGCCTTTACGCTGACAGTGCTCATCAGCAGGTACGTTTCCCTTGGTTCGATAGTGGGTGCGGTGACTCTGGCAATTACCGCGATTGTTGTTTACGGACTCCGATCACCGATTGGCATGGTGGGGAGCGCGGTGGCAGCGTTTGTCATCTGGAATCATCGCGCAAATATTGCGCGGCTCCGACGCGGAGAAGAGTCGCGGCTTGGCAAGAGGACGAGCACAGCATGACAACGGCCGCCGTGATAGGAGGAGGAGCCTGGGGTACCGCATTGGCGCACTCGCTCGCCATGCGCGATCACGAGGTGTGCGTTTGGGCGCGAGAGGCTGACGTAGTTGAACACATCAACCGCTCGCACGCCAACCCCCGCTTTCTGCCCGGAGCTAATCTGTCGCTCGCTGTCCGTGCCTCTACAGACATCGAGCAGGCGGCTGGCAGCGCTGAATTAGTCATCTATGCGGCGCCGTCGCATGTTCTGCGGCAGGTCGCGGGGCGTACCAGCAACGCGGTGAGAAAAGGGGCTACTCTTGTAGTCGCAACCAAGGGAATCGAGCGCGAGACTCTTGCCTTGATGACAGACGTTGTGGCTCAGGAGGTACCCGGGCATGACGTCGTTGCTCTTTCCGGGCCGAGTTTCGCGTTGGAGGTGGCTCGTGGAGAACCCACGGCCCTCGTTGCTGCCTGCGGCGAACGGGAGGCATCGACAAGAGTCCAGCAGCTGGTGAGCTGCAACAACCTCAGAGTATACACCAGCGATGACGTAACAGGTGTCGAACTCGGCGGCGCACTCAAGAACGTTATGGCGGTCGCAACCGGAATCGCCGAGGGGCTTGGTCTGGGCCTCAACTCTCGCGCTGCGTTGATCACGCGTGGTCTCGCCGAGATGAGGCGACTTGGAATCGCTGCAGGGGCCCGCGGAGAAACCTTTGCGGGGCTCGCAGGCCTCGGCGACCTTGTACTCACATGTACCGGCGCGCTTAGTCGCAATCGGGCTGTAGGTATTGACGTAGGTAAGGGAATTCCGCTCGAAGACGTGCTCGCCGGAAAAGAGAGTGTTGCCGAGGGAATCGTAACCACCACCAGCGCCGTGGCGCTGGCAAGCAGGCATGGAGTCGATATGCCAATTGTTGACGCCGTAGCGAGAGTCCTCTTTGGTGGCTGGCCACCACGCGACGCGATTGCAGAACTCATGGGCCGCGAGTTGCGGCCGGAGCGTGACGGATGAAGAACGAACCCATTCAGGAGTTTTTCTCAATCGGCGAGGTCTGCGAGCTAACTGACCTCAAGCCCCACGTGCTCAGGTATTGGGAGAGCCAGTTCCGATTCCTCAATCCTGCCAAGAACCGGTCGGGCAATCGTGTCTACCAGCGCAGAGAAGTCGAACTCATACAGCTGGTAAAACATCTCTTGTATACCGAGAAGTATACGATCGACGGTGCGCGACAAAAGATCGATGAACATCGGCGCGGCGGAAGCGTCAAGGGAATCGCGCGTGAGGCGCTTGCTGCCGAGACCATGGTCGACATCGAGCGCGAACTCGAGCAGATGTCGGCCGTGCTCAAGGGACGCATCCCTATTCCTGCGCCGGATCCAGCCAGTGACTCCAACAAGTAGCGTCAACTGGTGCACACCCACTAAAGTCACAGTTGATGCGTCTGCTTTGTTCAAACGATGACGGCATTCTTGCCCACGGGCTCGAATGCCTGGTAAGGGCTGCCGAACAAATCGGGGAAGTGACTGTGGTTGCTCCGGATCGTGAGCAAAGCGCCACGAGTCATTCGCTTACGCTGCACCATCCCCTTCGTCCGGTAAAGCGGGGACTGCGGAGATATCAGGTCGATGGCACACCCACTGACAGCGTTATGCTGGCAATCGAAGTGCTCATGCCTGAACGCCCAGACTTCGTGCTCAGTGGCATCAACCACGGTCAGAACATGGGGGAGGACGTTCTCTATTCTGGTACTGTTGCCGCAGCCATGGAGGGGCTCGCACTGGGAGTCCCCTCCATAGCCTTTTCCTTTGCAGGCGGAGATCTGAGAGCAGATATCGCCAAGCTGGATGAACAGATAGAAGTGCTCGTTCCCTTGCTCAGGCACCTGACGTCTTTGCCACGGTTCCCCGAAAACACACTGCTCAATGTGAATCTCCCACCGCTCCGTGCCGATCAGATAAAGGGGGTCAGGCTCACTCGACTGGGGAGGCGAGTATACTCCAACTCGATTTCGCCGATGAAGGATCCCTATGGACGTCCCATTTACTGGGTCGGAGGAGGCGAGGTCACCTGGACCGGTAGCGACGATTCTGATTTCAAGGCAGTTCATGACGGATACATCTCTATAACGCCGCTGCATCTGGACCTTACCCACCACGATATGCTTGATTCTGCGGAGAAATGGTGGAAGGCTCCGTAAGCTTTGAATACAGAGGCGCGCGCCGCCGGCTCATCGAGACGCTACAGGCAAATGGCATCTCCGACCTGGCGGTTCTGCGTGCGATAGAGATGACGCCGCGGCACCTCTTTGTTCCCACCGGAGTAAGGCACCGTGCCTACGAAGACGTAGCCCTCCCGATTGGCAACGGCCAGACCATTTCTCAGCCCAGCATTCACGCGCGCTATCTGGAGCTGCTGCATTTGAATGGTAGAGAACGCGTTCTGGAGATTGGCACCGGTTCGGGGTATCAGACAGTGCTGCTATCGCACCTTGCAGATCAGGTTTTCACCATCGAACGCGTAAGCGCGCTTCTTGATCGCGCACGGCAGATCGTACGCGAGTGCGGTGCACGAAACGTTTCGTTCCTTCTGGGTGACGGAACGATTGGCTGGCGGGAGTACGCGCCGTACGATGCGATACTGGTGAGTGCGGCGGCCCCTGCGCCGCCTCAGCCTCTCCTTGACCAACTGGGGGAGGGTGGGCGGCTCCTGATACCTCTTGGTGATCGGGATGAGCAGATGTTGGTGATGTTTACCCGGGAAGGTGCGGAGTACAAAAGGCGTGACATTGCCCCCGTGAGATTCGTCCCCCTGTTGGGGACCCACGGCTGGTAGCGGCCACCGCGACACAGGGAGTCCCCGCAACCTCCAGGGGGAGTGACTCCCGATGGCCGGATTCTTCCGCGATCCAACTGACGCAAACCGCAAAGCCCGCGGCGTTCGCCCATTTGCCGGACAGACTCATGAGCCGGGCACCGGTCCGCTAAAGGGCAATCCGGTTAGGCGGCAAACCCTGGCCCCGTTCAAGTCTCCTTTCGCCGAACCGCGCGAGTCCAGCAACGATGTTGCCAGGCTGGCCGAGAACGTTGAGCCAAAGGTTCGGCAGACAGACCCAGAAAGCGTGCCATCAGTTGAGAATGCCGACGCGACCCCCGTCGTCAACTTTGAATCCACAAACGCCTGGTCCGAACCCGAGGCATCGCCTGCTTTGCCTCAGGATGACTTTGCCTCCGCGCTGAACACTACTGATCTCCAGCGAGACAGTGGTGAGATAGAGAACCACAACGATTGGCTGCAGAGCATCACTGACCTGGAGCCCGGTCGTGCCGAAAAAGAGCACGAAGACGACTGGTTTGCTGATGCGTCGAACGGCGTCGAAGAGGTCATAGAAGAAGACCACTCTCCGAGCGGCTTTGCCGGCATCGAATCAATGGAAGCACCAACCGCGTACGAGTGGGCCGCAGAGGAAGTACTGGAAGATGAGGTCCTCGAAGACGAACCAGCTGCAGCGGAATCGCTCGACACTCAACCGGTGACTCCGCCCGAACCACCCGAAGCCAGCGTGGCGGAGTTCTCAGACGAGCAGGGATCAATAGAATCGCAGCTCCCGCTCTCGCCTGATTGGGCGGTGTCGCCAGATGCGGAGGCTGACTTCCACGCCTACACGGCGGCGCTAAACGCGCGTGAACGAGCTTCGGAATTGCTGGAAACGGTAGCGCGACGCGTCAGATCAGGTGAGATTGTCGTCGCCATCGAGCCGGGCGCGACAACTGAAGCCGTTCTGGCGTCAGTACTGACCACCCTGCTGACCAATTCCACGTAGCATTTCCCTTCCACTGTGGCAGTTGTACATCTTGAGATTGCCGGCCGCGTACAGGGGGTCGGCTTTCGACATTTTGTTCGACAGCACGCCATTCGACTCGGCCTGGCCGGCTGGGTACGTAATCTCACCAGTGGCAATCTCGAGTGTACCGCGGGCGGAAGCGCGGAACGAATCGAAGAGTTCCTTGAACTCGTGAGGGTCGGCCCGCCCGGCGCTGAGGTTAAGCAGGTAATTCCCTTGACGCCTCCGTCGAGCCTCGAACTGCCTTCGCCCTTTACGATTCTCAAGTGACGGTGACCAGGTACCTCAATTCTGACGAACTGCGCGCGTTCATCCGGGATGTGCCTGACTATCCGAAGCCAGGGATCATCTTTAAGGACATCACGCCGCTATTGGGTACCGCGTCGGCATTCGTTGGGGCTTGTGAACTGTTGTCAGCGCCCTACCTGGGCGATGGCATCACACACGTTGTTGCCATCGAGAGCAGGGGATTCCTGTTTGGAGGGGTGGTCGCCCAGCGACTCGGCGCTGCTCTAATACCGGTACGCAAGCCAGGAAAACTACCGGCAGCAACTACGCGCGAAGAGTATGAACTGGAATACGGGACTGACGCGCTGGAAATGCATCAGGACGCTGTGGGGCAGGGGGGCAGGATTCTCGTCCTGGACGATGTTTTGGCTACCGGCGGAACAGCGGCGGCGACCTGTCGGTTGGTACAGCGACATGGGGCTTTGGTTGTTGGGTGCAGCTTTCTCATAGAGCTGACCTTCCTGCATGGACGCCAGGCGCTTTCTGGGATTCGAACAGAGAGTGTGATAGCCTACTGAGCGGGTTCTTTTGCGGCCGGTGCAGGGGTAGATTTGGCGTTAGGCCCCTGTAGCTCAGATGGATAGAGCAGCGGTTTCCTAAACCGTTGGTCGGAGGTTCGACTCCTCTCAGGGGCACTTTGGAGCAAAAGAGAACGGCCCGCACCATAGGGAGCGGGCCGTGTCTTTTTGGCTTCGAAAAGGCTGTCTACTTCCTCTTGGCGTAGATGTCCTTTTCGAGCTTGACGCGCAGCTTCTTTGCCTCTTCCAGAGCCTCGGCGCGCTTGCGACCCTTGGCGGGGACGTAGAAGCGCTTCTGCTTGCCAGGTTCAGGATTGATAGAGACAATGAACGCCTGGTGACGCTTGTCCCACTGAACCCCAGTCACGCCAAACTTGTTGCGGCGCGATCGTACGACGACACGTCCCGTGGCGGGCTTGCCGAGTGCCTTCTCGGTTTTGTCACGCCATACTACAGCATCCGCAAAGGCCTTCTTCTTACCGCCGTGTTTGTTGTCCGAGAACCACTTTCGATGCGTTTTGCCCTCGAATGTGACCTGGACCAACCAGCCATGGTTGTGTTTCTCGGGCTGGTCGATGCGTGAGATACCTTTTTTCCTAATCATGGTAGTGGGTTGAGGGTAGAGGGGCGCTGGAACAATAGCGCTGTTTGCAAAGAGTACAAGAGCGGACTTCCATAAACCTACGCACAAGTGGCATCTTTCATTGAGTTGCACTATAACGGTTGACTCTTCTTACGACTGAAAAGGCATTTGGCCAGGCAATGATACCTTCAAAAAGCTCACAGAATCTGGGTTTAGACGACTCTGCAGAGTCGCTGCTGTACTGGTTGCGAAGCCATGGCCGGCAGGTGGGGTTAGGGGTGATAGCGGTCGCAGCGATCGTTGCCGTGGTGTATTTCGTACGCTCGTCGAACGAAGCCAAAGAGGTGGCTGCGTCCCGAGCATTGGTAACGGCCCAAAGGAGCGTAGGTTCCGGCAATCTCCCGCTTGCTGTGGCAGACTTGCAGCGGTTGATAACCCAGTACGGGTCTACACGGGCAGGGGTGGAGGGTCGAGTGCTACTGGCGCAGGTTCAACTCCAACAGGCCAAGGGCGACTCGGCGCTTGCTACGCTTGACCAGATCAGGTCTGCAGGGGTTATGGAGTCGTCGGTGCATGCCCTAAAAGGCGCAGCTTTAGAACAGTTGGGGCGGCCAGCGGAGGCCGCAGCAGAGTACTTGCTTGCATCGAGCAGCACACAGTTGGAGGCTGAGGGTGAGAGCTACAAGGCCGACGCCGCACGTGCGTACCTGGCAGCTGGCAATCGAGCGGAGGCAATAAGGATTTGGGAGGGAATTGCTTCCAATGCTTCGTCGGTTCTTTACAGCGAGGCTCAACTGCGGTTAGGCGAACTCACTTCGAGCAGCGCGTCGAAGTAATTGCCAAGGGGACTGCTTGCGTCATCTGCGGTCGGCGCATCGAAGTGTTGTCGGCTAGACGTGAGCACTCCTAACGGTTGAGGACGCTTTTCCAATCAAGGCTCGACGGCCTCGGCCAGCTGCGTTCCAAGTGCCGGTGCGCTCTCGAGGAGGCCAGCTCAACTTCCGCGCGCCCAGCAATGGTGAGGATCGCCGAGTTGCTGGAGCGAACGGGCCGGCCGAAAGGATCGGCTCTTGGCGCGCGTCCAAGCGAGCGCTGCAGT
>CAZYTS010000010.1:0-17883 GCA_964649855.1 uncultured Gemmatimonadaceae bacterium | reverse complement strand
TTGGGCCAGGAGGGCGAAGACTGCCTTGTCAACCGACTCGGATCGACGCCGGTTCTAAGAATTCGAACCGGCTACTCGAATGAGCAGGACGTCGGCGCCGGTACGTATGCGTTCCCAAAGCTCGAACGGGTTACCGGAAAAGAAGCACCAAGCAACTCGGCTGTTGGTAGCCAGCTGTCGACCGCAGAGCCAGTCATCCAAGGCTAAGTCGGATCTCAGCCGCTGGCTTAAAGAAGGAACCGAAGGTCGAGGCTGGCCGAGCAGCATCAAGCGTTTCGATTGATCGAGTGATTCGAACTCCGCAGACCTCGATTCGCGATGGAATTCGGCAAAAGAAAGAACGAGAGGTCGAAGCTGACCGAGCAACGTCAGGCGTTTCGATTGATCGAATGAGTTCTTCGCTCGGACTCGCAGACCTCGATTCGCGATTGAAATGAGATCCGCAGTGAGCTCGGTCATGAGCCTCGACTGAGCCTCGACGGTGATGAGCTCGGTACCGATGAGCCGAGCGACTGTCGCTCAGCTGTCTCTAGCGACCCGAGCAATTGCGGATAATATGTATTATGTAAAGTACACTTCTTGAGGAATGTGGAAATCCGTGGGGTCCAGCTCCCCTCCTGGTTTTTAAGCCGTTGTTACGATTCGAGTTGGCCGCAGAGTGCGCCAAGCGCCCGACGGCTGTATCCCATGTGTTTTTGAGCCATGGGCGGACGCGCCGGCCCTATTTCGATCCGACGCCAAATAGGTTTTGGGGTGATGGCGACAGTGGAATGCGACACCTCGCATAACGGGTGAGGTGGACAGCCCTGCTCCGGATTAGCCGAGTTGGCCGCGGTAGACCACACGGCCCTCTCCTCGTAGCACTGGCGGCGTTCCAGGGCCGCCGGGGCCCGCGTAAAGGTCCAAGCCCGATCTTGTCCTGATATCCACTCCTGAGGGCGCCAGGCCCCATTCCTTTAGCAGCGCTGCCGTAGCCACGGTGCCGGTCCCGCAGGCCAGAGTCTCGTCCTCGACGCCTCGTTCATAGGTTCGCAGGATCCAGGGACCGGAGTCTGACGGGCGTGACACAAAGTTCACGTTCGCGCCATCCCGAAGCTCTGGTAGCCGTCTCAGCTGACGTCCTCGACCGACAACATCGGTTACGGTGGCATCTTCACAGTGAACTACCAGGTGCGGCACCCCAACTCTCGCAAAGCCGATTCTCAATTCTCGAGGTTCAAGGGCCGTGGGAAAGTCGGCCAAGAGCTCGGTAACCGGTACCATGTCTACCTCAGGTAAGTCGTTGATAAATCTAGCTGTTACCCCACCTGATGTAGTGTCGAACGTGAAGTCCTGAGAGCCAACGATTTCCAGCTCGCGCGCCAATGTCGCGCTGCAAAGCGCCGCGTTACCACACATCTCAGCGAGCGAACCGTCTCGGTTGTAGTAGCGCATGCCAAATACAAAGCTTTCGCTCGAATCAATCAGCACGATTCCATCTGCGCCCACGCCACGCCTCCGATCACAGAGAATCCCGATTACCGAAGGGTCAGCCAGGTCGTTGTTCTTGCCGTCGCGGTTATCAAAGAAAACAAAGTCGTTTCCTGAACCGCTCATCTTCCAGAATCGCCTTCCGGCGAGTGTGCTCTGCGCTGTCATGCTGCCTGTCTTAGACGGAATTCCTGCTTGGGTGAGGAGGCCCTACCGGGCCGTATGAACTACAGAAGCCGCGGCTCCATCGATTCGTGCCAGCCGCCCGGTCATTGCCCACCATCGTAACCGCCACACCATCCAGATCGCCTCTCGTACGATCTTTTTGGACATCTTGCTCTCGCCTTCTGTGCGGTCCACAAAGACGATCGGGATCTCGACAAGTCGGAATCCCTGGCGCCACGCACGAAAGCTCATCTCGATCTGGAACGCGTACCCGTTCGAGCGGACATCATCCAGGTCAATCGATTCGAGCACCCTTCGCCTGAAACACTTAAAGCCGCCGGTTGCATCGAAGAGCGGAAGTCCGGTGACGAACCTGGCGTAAATGTTCGCGGCGTAGCTCAACACCAGCCTGGCGATGGGCCAGTTGACCACGGTGACCTTTCCTTCTCGATATCTCGAACCAAGCACCAGGTCCGCGTCCACAACGCTGGCAAGGAACTGCGGTATGTGAGATGGATCGTGGGAGAAGTCTGCGTCCATTTCAAAGACGTAGTCAAAATCCCGCTCCAGCGCCCACCGGAAGCCAGCTACATAGGCGGTGCCGAGTCCCATTTTGGAGGGCCGGCTCAGCAAATGCACTTTGGCGTCTATGGCTGCACGTTCCGACACCACCTCTCCCGTTCCGTCCGGAGATCCGTCGTCCACTACCAGAACCTCGATTCGCGAATCCTGTTCGAGGACAGCGTCGATCAGACGGATGATGTTGTCACGCTCGTTGTAGGTTGGGACTATGACCAGGGCCTTCTCAGACACTCGTCCTTGACCTCCTTTCGGCGACCACTCCCGCGGCCCAGACGATCAGGGCAGCCGCTATCGCGAGCCACGTCACCGTGCGGCCCGTTTTGTAGCGTTGATTCACGAACGCCAGTTCGATGGTTCGCCCGCCTTGCGGCAGCGCAACACCAATGAGTGAGACGTCGGCTCTACCGACGACAGCCGGGTTCCCGTCAACGGTAGCTGTCCAGCCGGGATAAAAGTTTTCCGAGACAATGAGCGCGGAACCCGCAGGAGCTGGCGCATCCAGTTCGATCGTAGCTGCACCGGCCGCGTAGCGAGTGACCCGTGCGCGAATCGCGAGTGGGGCTGGCACCGTTGTCAGAGTCACACCCTGCACCGGCGCTGACGGATCAAATAGCGCAGCTTGCCTGATGTCGAACTGCGGGTTCAGGACAGTTGCGAGCACCGACTCTTCGTCTGCCTTTACGATCACCGGTGCGACCCAGGCATAAGAAACATCTATCGGCGTTTTGTGCACCCACACCTCGGTGCCGTAGGCGTCACGTGCCGGGCCAACGACGGCCGTTGCCCCCAGTCCAACGTCATCGACGTTAGCCAGGAAGTACTGAAGGTTGACGAGACGCCAGAGGTTTGGATTTCCAAACTGCCGGGTGTCTCCGGTAAGGAGGTCGTAGTTGGCTATGTGGTTTCCGTGGTATCCCGTCACGACGGGTATTCCGTGCGCCATCAGCCCATCGTATTTGAGATTGGGGTCGCGCCCTGCTCTCCCGGTAAAGTCACCGGTGAGCACCCTGAAAGGCCCAGGCTGCTTTTGGAGATACTCTATCGTTGGATCGCTGGCGTAGAGCTCGCTCGCGGGCGCAGAAAAGATCCAGTAGTGGCGCACCACGCTCCACAGGTCGATGCCAACGATTCCAATGAGAAGCGTCCCCGCCAGGTCCCGGGACAGCCGCCGCGTGCCAATCATGAAAGCAGCCATGCACATCAGCGCACCAAACACGATCATGCGCATCGCCCCACCCTTCACCGCCGCTTCGTTTGCCAGGATGGTGTCAGCCGGGTGGGGCGTCTGTATTCCCAATCCCATGTTTGTCAGTGCCCCCGTCAGCCCCATTATCCCTAACAATCCGATTGCCACTAGCGCTCCCATCAGGTATCGCCGCCGGTCCTCACGCCGCATCAGTCGTTCGGCGCCAAACGCTGCAAGAACGGCCACGCAGAACGCCACAACAAATAACATTGTGCTGGGCGCGCGGAAATACTTGGTACCAGGTACGATCGCGTAGACAAGCCTGTAAAAGGGCGTGTAGCCCCCAAGAGACCACAGGAGCGCCACCACGAAGGTTCCTCCAAAGAACCATGTGAGGCGCTTTTGCGAGGCCAGGCCCCAACGGCCCAGTGCCAGTCCCGCCAGCACCAGTACCGCTACACCGATGTACTCGGAGTGAAAGTGAATGCCATTGCGTCCCCAATAATTGTCGAGTATCCCGGAGAACTGCGGAAGCGCAAAGTTGATGACTTCTTCAGGGGGCATCGAGTAGGAAATCGCGTGTTCCCAGGGAGGTCCCCCGGCGCGCGGCGACCATGGCGTATACCCCATCAGTGGCCAGAACTGAATGGCTCCCATGAGCATTCCCACGGTAATCGCACCTAACGAGAAGCCCAGCCGCTTGAATCCGGTTCGCCTTTCAACCGCATTGTCACTTCCCCAGCCTAACGCGAGGAACAGGGCATACGCACCTGTTGCCAGCAGCATGTACTGCAGCAACTGAGGGTGAGGCGACAGCACAGCCAGTCCAGTAACCAGCGCCAGTGGTCCCCATGCCCAGTTCCGGCCATCTCGCACTCCTCTGGTTACGAGCAGCAGAACGAGCGGCATCAGGGCCGCTACGAAGAGCTTGCCGTCGTGCCCAGGTGACACCAGCCCTGCAATGTTTCCGCCCATCTGGTACGCGACGCCCCCAAGCACCGCGGGCAGAAACGAGAGCCCGATCGCCCGCAGAAAGGCATACGTAAAAACGCCTGCCAGGAAAACGTGAATCAGAAGACCCCACGTCATGCCCGGTCCGGTTCCGATAAGCAAACGCAACAGCGCCGTGGGATAGAACGTGTCGCCGTGCATCGCGTCCACAAACGGCATTCCGCCAAAGAGGTACGGGTTCCACTGCGGAATGGCTCCGTTGTCCAAAAAGTACTGCCGGGCAAACTCGCGGAACGAATAGCCCGCGATGTACTGATCGGAACGCGGATTGAGCAACAGCTTACCCGCCAGCGCTGGAAAGCCTAACGCCAGTGTTGCGGCGAGGTGGACCAGGCAAGCCCATAGCCACGCCAACCGCGGCTGGGCCGCAATCGACGGCGTGTCTGTTTCCAGGCGTCCTTCGGCGCTCTTCTCAGTCATCTGGTGACGTCGTGGAGACTCCGGCGCCTGATGGCACCGGCTACAAGAAAGAGAACCCCCGGCACGACCTCCAGTGCCGTGAGCCACAAGCGTGAGGCAACAGCAATGATTCCCGCGCCTCCTCCAATTCCAAGCCGTTGAAGCGAAACGATTAGGGCCCCTTCTCTAACGCCGAGGCCGCCCGGCGTGAACAGTGCAATGTAGCCCAGCAGGTACGATCCGGTGAAGGCAGCAATGTATGAAGCAACACTTCCCGGCGCCGAACCGAGTACGCCGCCTACGAGCATCCGAAAGGCAATTCCATATAGGACCCAGGCGATAGTGCATCCGACACTCGCCAACCAGAGCGAACTCTTTGGTAAAGTCGGAACCTCGATCCTTCGGCCAAGCACCTTGCTTGCGATCCTGGCACCGAGCGGCAACAGCAGTGGCACCACAACTATTCCGACGAGCAGAGTTGCAGCAAAGAGCAAGCTTGCGACACGATTCTCAAAGAGGGCAACGCCGGAGGCCAATACGACACCGAGGCCGGCTAACAGGTTGACGAGATTCACCACGATCGCTGACCCGGTTGCCGCTACGGGTGAGACTCCGGCGTCGGTGGCCATGCTTCCCATAGCGGCGATCTGCCAGATCCGGCCAGGGATGTAGCGCCCCAGGTTTGATACGAACCAGATGCGCGAGGCATCAACAAAGGAGATGTTCCCGCCCCAGCTCGTTACCACACGCCGCCACGTTTCAATGAGTACGCCGTAAGCCAACAGAACTATTGCAGCTGATCCGGCGACTCTCGGCCAATCGAAAACAAGATGTTGTCCCGAGTTTGCAAAACTCTGCCATTGTCGCGCAATATCGCGGCCTGCCAGCACGATGGCGGCTACCGCGAGCACGGCAAAAACCAGACGCCGTACCCTACTTGCCGAGGACTTGCTTGTAGAGTTGTGCATAACGGCGCGCCGCCGACTCGGGAGCAAACAACGCGAGGGCGTGGACCCTCCCTGCCCTCCCCAGGCCCTGCCGACGCTCCGGATCCTGCAACAGGGAATCCAGCGAACGCGCCAATGCTGCTGTATCGCCGGGGGAAACAAGGATCCCGGTCTCGCCGTGCACAATGGTGTCGGTGACTCCACCAGACTCGTACGCAACGACTGCGGTCTCGCAGAGCTGAGCTTCGATGGCTACGAGACCGAGTCCCTCGCCGATAGATGGGACTACACAAATCGCCGCCTGACGGTAGAGGCGTGTTAGTTCGGGTTGCGGTAGTGCGCCATGCCAGAAAATCCGGTCAGCAACGCCAAGCTCCGAAGCTCTCTTTTTCAGTGTTTCGTGCTCCGGTCCCTCACCGATGATATCGAGTTGCGCTCGGACTTTCATTGCGGCCAGCGCATCGATGAGATCACCAGCCCGTTTTTGTGCATTTAGTCTTCCGACGAACAGGAGCCTGTCGGGCTGGCGCTCCCCTGGCGCGCCTGGAGTGAACGTATCGGTTGCTACCGGCATCGGCGCCACAAGTGGCTCCGCAGAAGGCATGATTGCGTTGACCTCGGCGGCGAGCCATCGCGAAACAGTCGTGATGCCGCGAGACTGTTTGAGTACGTGCCGGAGGAGAGGTTTGGCAAAGGTCCGTGAGCGTGCGAGCCGCACGTCGCTTCCGTGCATTGTCGTCACCAGCGGCACGTTGCCCAAAGAAGCTGCCCAGGTTCCCACGAGCCCTCCGGGAAACCACCAATGCGCGTGGATCAGATCCGGGACAAAACTCCTGCGCGCGCGCGTGGCCGCCGCAAACTCGGAGCCCAGAAATCCAACGAGAGCCAGCTTGGCGCTCCACGACTTCTGTACTACGGTGGCCATGTTGCCGGTATAGGCCAGGTTCTCGTAGCGCTTGGGTGCGTATCTAAATCGTTCGACGGCTATACCTCCGAACTCATCATGCGCCGGCAACTCGTCGCTGGAGGGGGCCACCACTTTCACCTCTACGTCTTGTGACTTGAGTGCTCGCGCCAGGTGCCAGAGAAACGAACCCGCGGCATCGCCAGGTGTGCGCGGGTATGAGTGGGTGAGGAAAAGAACCTTCATGCGTCCAGTCAACGATCGGACGGATCGCGAAGGTCATCGGTTACTCTGCGAAGCTCGCGGATTTGTGCACGCAGCCCAGCCACCTGTTCTCCCAAAAGGCCGGCAGCAAAAAATATTGAGCCCAGGATGAGGCTGGTCTGGATTATCGTCCACACGGCTCGCGTTCCGATGCCATAGATCAGCAACCGTCCCAGAGCGATGATCCCCGCTATTGCCCCAAGAGAGAACAACGCGGCTCCAATCATCCCAAAGAGCAGCAGCGGCTTTCGCGCAAAACGCAGTTCAAACCACACCGCAAGCATGTCGAGCACGCCCACGGGAATCCTGCCAATCCCGAACTTTGATTTGCCCGCATGTCTGGGGTAGAGCGGCACCGGAACCTCGGCAACGGTGTACCCCTGTGCCGAGGCGAGCACAATCATGTAGCGGTGCCAGTCAGGCCGGATCGGCAGCTGCTCCATGATCTCTCGGCGGTACGCCTTGACGCTGTTCAGGTCCTTTACATTGACGTTGAAAAGGAGTCGAGAGAGACCGTTATAGACTCTCGAGACAAAGGCCTTTTCGTAGTGTCCCTGCTTGAAGCCCGTAACAATGTCTGCATCACCCCGGAGGATGGGTGCCACGAGCGTGGGAATGTCTTCGGGTTTGAATTGCAGGTCAGCGGGATAAAAGACCAGTATGTCTCCCAGGGCGTGCAGGTAACCTGTCCTGAGCGCGTCTGCAATCCCTCGTTTGCCGCGGTGTCTCACGACGCGCAAAAAATCGTAGCGCTCCATGAGTGCTTCGAGAAGCTCCCAGGAGTTGTCGACGGATCCGTCGTCGACTACGACGACTTCATAGCTGACGGAAGCGGAACGTACCACTTGCTCCATCAATTCCATGAACAGCGCCAGATTCTCGGCCTCGTCCTTGGCCGGAACGAGTACCGAAACCGCGATGCCGGTATGACGCTGTGGAACGCGCGTATCCGAAACTACCGCGGATCGCGGGGGGGAGAGTGAGGGGGAGCGCGGCGGACTGGTCAACTTTCTCGACCTGTCGTGGCGTCAGACACGCTTGCGCATTCGCGCCGAAAGTACGCCGAGCTGGTCACGATATTTGGCTACCGTGCGTCGTGCGATATGCACGCCGGAGTCGCGCAGAATATTGACGATTGCCTGGTCGGTGAGCGGATTCCGCGGATCTTCGCTCTCGACGAGCTTCTGAATCTGATCGCGGATTCCCCGCGCCGAGACATCCTCACCACCGGTTGTGCTGAGTCCGGAACTGAAGAAAAACTTGAGGGGCAGCACACCGCGCGGAGTCTGCACGAATTTTTCATTTGTCACGCGGCTCACGGTGCTCTCGTGCATTCCGATGACGTCCGCCACTTCACGCAGGGTGAGGGGCTTGAGTGCGCGCACTCCCTTCTCAAAAAAGTCCCGCTGCCTCTCGACGATGTAGTTCATGACCTTTAGCATCGTCTGCCGGCGCTGCTCGATGGCCTGAATCATCCAGTTGGCAGAGTTCAGCTTGGTCGAAATGAACTCCTTGTTCTCGCCGTCGAACTTCTTTTTGTCGCGGGCGATTTCCTGATACGCCCTACTCAGTTTGAGGCGAGGAAGGTTGGCGTCGTTAACAAAGACCTGGTAGGCACCGTCGATTTTGTCCACGACCAGATCCGGCACTATGTAGCCGTCGCTCGCGTTGGAATAACGCAGGCCGGGCTTTGGGTCGAGCTTGGCTATCTCGTCTGCTGCGCGCTGTACGTCCGAAGCGCTGATGCCAAAGCGTTTGGAGATTTCACTCCAGCGGTGAGCTATAAGTTCTTCGAACGCTTCACTTACGAGCCTGTATTGAAGTGTTTCCTGTTGGGCCTGATCGCGCAGCTGCAAAAGGAGGCACTCTCTCAGATTGCGTGCACCGACACCTGCCGGATCGAGGCCCTGCACGACTCGCAGCATTTCCTCGATCTCTTCAGATGAGTAGAACGGCAGGTCTCCGTCAAAGCCTTCTTTTTCGGCCGCTTTGGCGACCACTTCGTTTATGCTCGAACGGATCTCATCGAGCGTACACGTGAGGTAGCCGTCTTCGCTGATGTTGCCGATGAATTCGTCGGCAAGGAGCAACTGTCTCGGAGTGAGATCCAACAGCGAGATCTGATCTCTGAGATGATCGTCCAGGTCGCGCTTTTCCACTGGAACCGCTTCGTAGTATTCTCGCTCTTCGTGCTCTTCACGGTGTCCTGTGTCGAAGCCGTCGAGCAGGATTTCTTCCCAGTCAATCGGGTCGTTTTCGTTTTCGGACTTTGGATCGAGAGAGTCTGATTCTGAGAGATCGACTGGACCTTCTTCGTTTTCGCGCTGCTCCTCGTCGTCGCCGTCGTCCTCGTCCTGTTCGACAAGTTCAAGAAACGGATTTACCAGCAACTCCTGTTTGAGGTGTTGCTGGAGGTCGAGCAAGGGCATGTACAAAAGATCCATCGCCTGATACAGGCGAGGATTGATCTTAAGCTCCTGCCTGAGCGAAGTGCTCTGGCTGAGCCCTGCCCTCATCGTTGTGTTCCCTCGTTAGCAAAACGCTCTCGGAGGCGCGCCGTCAGCGTGGGACCCAGGTAAATGCGCGACACCTCGTCGTCAAAGACGAGTTCACGCACCGTTCCTGAGACCTTTACCTGACCATCAAACATGATGTATGCGCGATCCACGATATCGAGAGTCTGTTCCACGTTGTGGTCGCTGATCAGCACTCCGATGTTCCGGTGGCGCAGGTCAGCAACGATTGTCTGGATGTCGTGCACCGCTATCGGGTCGACCCCGGCAAACGGTTCATCGAGCATCATGAACTTCGGTTCCGAAACCAACGCCCGCGTGATCTCCAGCCTCCGACGCTCACCTCCGGAAAGGGCGTAAGCCCTGCTCGTCCGGAGATGCTTGATGCTCAACTCGTCCAGCAGCGTCTCCAACCGAGCTCGACGCTCCTCCTTGGTCAGAGGCAACGTTTCGAGGATTGCCCGGATGTTGTCCTCAACCGTCAGCTTCCGGAAAACCGAGGGTTCCTGCGAAAGATAGCCAATGCCGCGCCTGGCGCGCTTGTACATCGGCATTCTCGTTATGTCGTCAGCGTCCAGCAGGATGCGACCTTCGAGCGGCGGGATGAGTCCCACGATCATGTAGAACGTCGTCGTCTTTCCCGCGCCATTGGGGCCCAATAAACCGACGATTTCTCCCTGCCGGAGTCTCACCGCCACGTCGTTCACGACCCGCCGTTTGCGGTAAACCTTGGTGAGTCCGTGCGCTTCGAGGACCGAGCCTTCGGTATCTGCCCTAACGGGAGTGGGTCGGCGAGGTACTCCAGCGACTACGCCGGCGTGCTCTCCCGTGCGCCTCAACGTCTCCGCGACGTCCGTTCTCTGCCCCGAAATCTCAGCCCAGACCCTTGGTGAGAGGCGCACCGGATCCGCCATTTCGGATGGCGCACCGGTGGCTGGGTAGATGGCGAGGCCCTGGCTCACAAGTCGAGGCATAACCGACTTGCTCAGGAAGCTTCGGACCTCGTCCAGACTCAGTCGTGCGGCTTCCTGGTCAGCATCGCCACCGCGCGAGCGGATCGAGGCGAGGTAGTCCTCCCGAAAACGGATCGCGGTCTCGTGAAGGGGAGCGTAACCATCGGCATTTGCTGCTGTGATCAGTGCGTGGAGACCGAAGGCAAGGGATCGGTCGCCGCCTGCCAGTTCTTCGACCCGGCGTCTGTGGCTCGAGGGTTCGTCTGCCATCTGCCTAACGCTACGGTTGCGAGGGGCGGCGCGCGGGAGGACGCGTGGAACGCGCGTCCCGCCGCGTACTCGAGGTGTCGATTGGCGTAGGTTCGAGATACATACCCGCCGCCTGCTTCTTTACTGTCACCGTTTCTACTTCTCCTTCGCGAAAGTCGACGCGAATTACTTCGCCACGCACATAATTTAGCCCGGGTTGCGCTTTTTCTCCTTTGTTATTGGGAATCTGGTAGAACGAGCTTGCCGAGCCCCGTGCTATGAGTTCCTGAATAACCGGGCGGTCCGCAGAATCGCGCGCTGCAATCGAATCGCGTAACGCGGCGGAATCCTGCCGCGGCAGGCTGTCTCGCGCAGCTCTTTTCGAGGCCGCAGCTGTGTCAAAGAGTGCGACAATGGTGTCGCCTTTGAGCCAGTCCCGCTGGCCCGTGACGATCTTTGTCGAATCAGGATCGGACTCGGCATACGCCTGCCCCACCGCGTGCAGTTCGTGGATGCGTTGCTCAGGCATTGACACGTACAGCGAATCGGCCACCATTGTTCGCTCGCTGGTAACCGCTCGCGCAAGGCCTGGTCCTGCACCAAATGCGTAGGCACGTTCCAGCTGGTCGTTACGGATTCGCAGATCCACAGTGTCGGCGGTGAGCGTAAGATCGCTACTCTTTGCCGATGCTGAGTCCCTGGACATCACCCGGTCGAGCCGCCTTGAATTTCCGAAAACGTCGATAACCCGGCCAGTCAGCGTGAACGGCTGCGACCCCTTGCTTTCAACGACTGGCTGCTTCATAAGGCGAGAAAACTGCCGGTTGTTGTCCAGCATCGCCGAGTCTCCGCGCGCCTTGAGGTCGACGCGATCCAGCTCCACCCGTCCGTGCGCGACAAAGAGCGTCTCCCCTTCCCCTACAATTGTATTGGCTATCAATGTTACCGGCTGAGTCTGGCGCCTCCCCGTGGAATCGGTCTCGTACATCCGCAAGGTTGGCCGTCCCGTTGCCACAATGCGCGGTGACGTACGGATGCCAGTTACCGCCCGAAAATACTCGGCGCGAGGCCCAGTCATCGAAGATGAGTCTTCCATTACCGCCACCACGTTCCCTTCGGCGAGCAGGCGCTCGTCACCCTGGAAGTACGTCAGCCGGTCAGCATCCAGGCTGACGCGGTCTTCTCGGTACTTCACGTTACCTATAAGAAAATAGAGCCTGTTCTGCTCGTAACTCTCGGCCGAGTCGGCTACGATTCGGATATTCTGTCTGGCACAAACGCCAACGACGCCACCACCTAAATACGTCGTGCGCTTTCCCGAAAGCGGGTCCGTGATTATTAGGACACGCGTATCCGGTGTGTTGGTGAGATTGAGGATACAGCGTTGTCCGGGGCGTTCAGAGGTCCCCGCGCGCCGGGCACTATCCGTAGCCGCTGGCGGCGGAGGCGGAAGCGCAATGGCACGGCTCGTGTCGGCCGCTGCTGTATCCACCGCCGCTGTAGTGTCGAGCGCGGGCGCGGCCGGGGTGACTGGCGCCGGAACTGGTGTGGCTGGTGGTGAACCTCCACGTCCGCAGGCCAAAACCAGCGCGCCCAGAGCTGCCAGGACAACCGAACGTCGCCGCTTGCTCATTTGCGCGGGATCGTTACTGGTGTGCCGCTCGTGCTGAAGGCGCGCAGAATGCGAATGTTGCGAAGGTCCGGATCGCTGATGAATCCGATTCCAGAACTCTTGCGCCCTGATGTCTCGGTCAGGACAAATGCGCTGTCGCTCGAAATCTCGTTCCTGGACGGTTCGTACTTGAGGTGAGGCGATTCCAGCTTGCGGCCGTCTGTTGCAGTGACGACTACGTTCCCCCTGGCCTCCATATTCCCGAGCCTCGAGTTGTAGGTACCCTCTCGAGAAGTGAGCACGCCATCCCTTTCGCCTGTAGGCTTAAAGAACGTGGCGTTCACGTTCTTCATCTCGGTGCGCGTGTTGTCTTCGTACATGTAGGCAGTGTCCGAAAGGACCTCTGCTCTTCGTATGCCGGCGTCGGTAACAAAGAAGCGCACGCCAAACATGATCTGGTCGGCGGAATCAGCTGCGGTATCGGTTTGAGCGATACTCGGAGTGTTGGTTTCGGCGCACGCCGCGACCGCTGCCGCCGCAAGGAGGCAGAGAAAAGCGCGAAGGTTCATGCAACCCCCGCGCGCATTAGATCGTGGAGGTGCACGACTCCCACGACACGTCCCTCCGAATCCGTTACCGGCATCACTATGATGCCGATCTGTTGCATTCGGTACACCACCGCCGAAGCAAGTTCCTCGGCCTGTGCGATCCGTGGTGTACGCGTCATCACATCGGCTACTCTAACCTCAAGTGGCGCACCATCGTGCTCCATGACCCTGGTCAGGTCTCCGGCGGTAAAGACGCCGAGTATCCGCTGTTCACCGTCGATCACGACGACTATTCCACGTCGGCGGGCAAGCGGTACCACTGCATCGCGTATAGTCGCATTGGCGGCAAGCAACGGGAGTCTGTCGGTCTCCATCACATCCTTTACCCGCAAGAGAAGGCGCCTGCCGAGGGAGCCTCCGGGGTGGATTCTGGCAAAATCCTCGCGTTTAAAGCCCTTTTCTTCGAGCACAGCAACCGCCAGAGCGTCGCCTAACGCTAGCGCAGCGGTTGTGCTCGTAGTTGGTGCGAGATCGTGCGGACACGCCTCTTCTCTCACACTGGCGTCGAGCACGACATCCGAGTCACGCCCCAGGGTCGCAGCTGCATTGCCCGTTATGGCTATCGTTGCGACGCCAAAGCGTTTGAGGTGCGTGAGGAGATTGAGCAACTCGTCGCTTTCGCCGCTTTTGGAGAGGAGAATTGCGACATCGTGATCACGCACGATTCCCAGGTCTCCGTGCAGGCTCTCTACGGGGTGAAGGAACGAAGCAGGTGTTCCGGTGCTGGTGAATGTGGCGGCAATCTTTCGCGCCACGATGCCTGATTTGCCCACGCCGCTCACAATGAGGCGTCCCGTTGCGTTGACTATGAGGTTGACAGCGCGAACAAACTCCTCATCCAGCTTTTCGTGCAACGCTGACAGGGCCTCGGCTTCGAGGCGGAGCACCATTCGGCCACGCCTCAGTATGTCTTCAGATGTCATTGGCATTCACATCTTCGCGGGTAGCCACATACCACTCGACCAATTCCTTCCACTCTCCGCGCGCTCTCAGCAGGGTCTCTGCAAACTCCCTCACGGCACCGTCTCCGCCCTTGTTGGCGAGTCGGTAGCGCGAGGCCTCCAGAGCGTCTCTGGATGCGTTTGCAACAGCTACCGGGAGCCCAACTACGCGTAGCACGCCGATATCAGGCAGGTCATCCCCTACAAACGCAACCTCGCTCATCGCGACTCCGCGTCGTGCTGTTATCTCACGCAACGAAATGAGTTTACGAGCATGCTTGTCCTGCACGAGTTCGTCCACCTTGAGTTCCTTACCGCGCAACGCCACGCTTTCTGAGACACGTCCTGTAATGACAGCCACGAGGATCCCTGCCCGTTGCAGCATTCGCATGGCAAGGCCGTCCTGAATATCATACTTCTTGAACTCCATGCGCTGGCCGCCGACGTCTCCGAGGTAGATACCGCCTTCAGTGAGCACGCCGTCTACGTCGAGGCAGACGAGCTTGATGGACTTTGCCAGCGCCTGTCCTTGTGTTGTTTCGGAGATCTCGGAGAATAGCGGTGGTAGCGTCATCCTCGCGCGGCCTCCCAAACTGCTACGGCGCGCCTGATAAGTGGTTCGAGCTGTTCGAGCGGCAGCATGTTTGCGCCGTCGGAGGGAGCATTTGCGGGATCGGGGTGTGTCTCCAGAAAGAGACCGTCAACACCAGCAGCGGCCGCAGCAAGTACGAGGGCCGGAATGTGCTCGCGTGCGCCTCCACTGCTGCCGCCCTCTCCACGACCTGGCTGCTGGACGGAGTGGGTCCCGTCAAAGATTACAGGAACGTTGGCTGCCTGACGCATGCGCGCAAAGGAACGCATGTCTACCACGAGATCTCCGTAACCGAAAAAGGTGCCACGCTCAGTTACGGCCACCCGGTCTGTACCTGGCTGGGCGTGCGAATCGTGCGCGTCAGCTGCATCATATACTTTGTCGACTGCGCCGCGGATGGCCTCGGGCGACATCCATTGCCCCTTCTTGATATTCACTGCTCTCCCCGTGGCTCCTGCGGCCTTGAGGAGGTCGGTCTGACGGGAGAGAAATGCGGGGATCTGCAGATAGTGCGCGACCTCGGAGACTTCCCTGCACTGTCCGGGAAGGTGGACGTCGGTGAGCACGCTGAGGCCAGTCTCTTTTGAGACTCGTTCCAAGCGCTCGAGTCCCTCGTTGATTCCTGGTCCGCGGAAGCCAGCTGCATTTGAGCGGTTGGCCTTGTCGAAGGACGCCTTGAAGATCACGCCACCGGGTAGCACATCGCTGAGACGTGCTACCGCTTCGGCTACCCTGAGGTTCAGGGAGTCATCTTCAACTACGCAGGGACCGGCAACAAGAAAGAGCGTCCCGCGGCGAAAACCTGGTCCCATGGGCGTCAGTCCGCAGCATCCACCAGCACCTTGTCAGCGTCTGGTGTAAGTGATGCAAGACGGCGCTTGTGCGTAACGGCCGCTGCGATGAACGCTGCAAACAATGGGTGTGGACGTGTAGGTCTGGACTGCAGTTCCGGGTGGAACTGGCACCCCAGGAACCACGGGTGATTGACCAGTTCCACGATCTCTACGAGCGAGCCGTCAGGTGAAAGACCGCTTAGCCTAAGCCCATTCTCGACGAACTGTTCGCGGTAAGCATTGGCGACTTCGTAGCGGTGGCGGTGTCTCTCGCTGACTTCGGGGACTCCGTATATCTCGGCGGCTTTGGATCCGCGAGCGAGCCTGCAGGGATATGCGCCAAGTCGCATCGTGCCGCCCAGGTCGGTGACGTGCTTCTGATCCTCCATGAGGGCGATAACAGGATGTTCGCACTCGGGAGCGAACTCACTGGAATCTGCTTCAGCCAGTTTGAGGGTGTTTCGCGAGAACTCGATCATCGCGACCTGCATTCCGAGGCAGATGCCAAAGAATGGTAGCCCTGTATCGCGCGCCACGTGGATCGCTTCGACCATGCCTTCAACTCCACGCACCCCAAAGCCACCGGGCACCAGGAGACCGTGAAAGCCGGATAGCAGCTTTCGCGCCCTTTCAACAGAGGTAAAGTCATCGCTCGACGTCCAGGCAATCTCCACGCCCACGTCGTTTGCGATGCCACCATGGATGAGCGCTTCCTGCACGCTCTTATAGCTGTCCACGAACTTCGTGTATTTGCCTACCACTGCGATGCGCACTTTTTCACGGGGATTGATCACCCTGTCGACCATTGTGCGCCACTCCGTAAGGTCGGGCTCACTGCCGTTGAGTTCCAGTCTCGTTATCACGCGCTCGTCCAGATTCTGCTCGTGAAAAGTCAGCGGAATCTGGTAGATGGTCGGTACATCAACGCTTTCGATAACGTTGCCAAACTCGACGTTACAGAACAGCGCAATCTTGCGCTTCACATCTTCTGAAAGCTCGCGTTCGGTACGGCAGATCAGCACGTCGGGCTGGATTCCGATCTCCATCAATTCCCGCACGCTATGCTGAGTCGGCTTTGTTTTTACCTCGCCGGCCGCGGCAATGTAGGGCACGAGGGTGAGATGGATGAACATCGCGTTTTGCTTGCCCACCTCCTGCCGGAATTGCCTGATTGCTTCGAGAAACGGCAGCGATTCGATGTCGCCCACTGTACCCCCGATCTCCACGATTACCACATCATTACCCGGGGCCATCCGCTTGACGTGCGACTTGATCTCGTCGGTTACGTGAGGAATGACCTGAACTGTCTGACCGAGATACTCCCCTCGTCGTTCTTTGGTTATGACATTCAGATACACGCGACCTGTAGTGACGTTGTTCAGCTGAGAGAGAGGTCGATCGACAAAGCGTTCGTAGTGCCCAAGGTCGAGGTCTGTCTCGGCACCGTCGTCAGTCACGAAGACTTCGCCGTGCTGAAAGGGCGACATAGTGCCCGGATCTACGTTCAAGTAGGGGTCGAACTTCATGATTGAAACGCGCAGGCCACGTTCCACCAGCAGCCTCCCCAGTGAAGCGGCTGCTATTCCTTTGCCCAGCGATGACACCACACCGCCGGTGACAAAGATGAATCTGGTTGCCTGCGGTGCGGTCGTGGGGTTCTGCATCATGTCCGTCCTGCGTAAAGGTCATTCCAGAGCGCGTTGGCGTGCTCCAGATCCTGCTCAGTATCGATTCCAGCCATAGGCGCAACAGCTACCGTAGCGACTCCAATTCGCATGCCAGCAGCAAGCGGGCGCAATTGTTCCAGTTGTTCTACCATTTCCAGCGGATGCGGCGGCAGCGAAACCCAACGTGCGAGTGCCTGTCGGCTATAAGCATAGGCGCCTACGTGCTGTCGGATTAGCGGCTCGAGCGTGGGGCGGTCTGCTGCATCACGCAAATGCGGCACCGCAGCCCTCGAAAAATACAATGCGCCGCCGTCGTCGGCGCACACGACTTTTACTACGTGAGGGTTCTCAAGAATCTCACGTCCCGCTAAACTCGCGGCCGTTCCAATCGGGAAGCCCTTGGTGGCGACCATAGTCAGGGCACCTCTCAACGCAGCCTTCTCGGCAAAGGGCTCGTCCCCCTGAACGTTCAGGATCAGGTCGAAGGACTCGAATTCTGAGAGAGCGGCCACCTCAGCAACGCGATCCGTACCGGACCGGTGTGAGGGGAGAGTCATTACCGCGGTGCCGCCAACGGAAGTGATGGCCGAAGCTACTTCAGGAGAATCGGTAGCCACCACGACCACGTCAGCTACGTCCATTGTGCGGACGCGCTCGTAAACGCGGGAGATGAGTGGTGCCCCTCCAAGTAATCTCAGGGGCTTGCGCGGGAGCCGTGTAGCTCCGAGCCGGGCGGGAATGACCGCTAGTACCGGCATCAGGGTGGGTTGGCGTGCGAAGCGGGAAATGGCACGCCTTTCAAGGTATCCTCACACCCGCTCCGTTGGAAGGTCGGTAGTCGTCAAACCGTCTCCCCGCTATCCCATCGCCTCTGTGCCCCCTCGGCTCCTTGTATTGTGCCTAAACCGGCTGGCGCTTGGATGGGATCGAATCCGGCCCACCTCTGAGAGACCGCACAGCCGCAACAGTAACGCGACCGCCAAGGGT
>CAZYTS010000009.1:0-41503 GCA_964649855.1 uncultured Gemmatimonadaceae bacterium | reverse complement strand
TGGGGGCGACGCGAGGAACAATTCTCTGGCAATTCCTTGTTGAAGCAGCGACGCTTACCGCGGTTGGTGCATTGACGGGCCTGGCTGCGGGCTGGCTGATCTCGACCATTGTTCGTAACTCCACACCGCTACAGGCTTCGATACCCCCCGGGGCAATTGTTGCCGCGTTGCTGGCCAGCTGCCTCACCGGAATTCTCTTCGGGCTCTTTCCCGCCTCAAGGGCAGCTCGGCTCGACCCAATCGACGCGCTTCGCTACGAGTAGAGCGCACTGGAGCTGGTCTTACGGCGACAAGCTGAGGAGAGCAAGCGCGGCCGGATACGAAAGGCACATACGGCGCTTGTATACGCGGGCCCTTTGCCCCACACTTCGGGAGTCCCCGGTGGCTCGATGAATCGATGCCGCCAGTTTCCTGCTGAAAGACTCCTGAATGATTACGACATTGCCAGGCTCTCCCGCCGACGTCGAGAACGCGGAGTGGGCGGATCTCGCTCCATTTTTTGAATCGCTGGCCACAGTCTCGGTGCCAAGCGACGGCGTAGGTGAGTGGCTCGCCGCCTGGTCGCACCTGGAATCGGTGGTGGACGAAGCAGCGAGTCTGGCGATGATCGCATACACATGTGATACGACCGATCCGGCTAAAGAGGCGGCCAATCTGCGCTGGTCTTCGGAGATATACCCTAATATCATCGAACAGCACGTTCGCCTGGCGCGGCGCCTGGTAGAGTTTGGGATCGACGTGCCCGGCATGGAGATCGCCTTGAAAGAGTTCGAAACCGACATCGAAATCTTTCGTGAGGCAAATGTGCCGTTGCTGGCAGAGGTGGAGGAACTTGTCGCTGGCTACCAGAAGATCACCGGCGGCCTCGAGGTCGAATGGGAAGGCGAGCGAAAAACGGTACCTCAGCTGCAGCCCTTTCTTCGCGAGCGCGACCGAGCGGTGCGCGAGCGGGCGTTCCGCCTTGGCGCCGAGGCGTATCTCATTCAGCGTCCCAGACTGGTGGAGTTGTTCGACCGCATGTTTGTGCTGCGTGAGCAAATTGCGCACAACGCGGGCTTTGCCAACTACATGGAGTATGCATTTCGCTCCAAGCACCGCTTTGACTACACACCAGAAGACTGCGCTCGTTTCCATGAGGCAGTTCTTGGGAGCGTCGTACCGGCGGTAACGCGGCTCATGGAGCATCGCTCAAGGGTTCTTGGCGTTGATCCCTTGCGGCCCTGGGATATGCTGGTGGAACTCGAGGTTCGCGAGCCGCTCAAGCCCTTCAAGACCGCCGAAGGCCTATCGCAGCCCGCGCAGCGCATCTTTGATACGATGGATCCGCAGCTCGGAAATTGGTATCGCGATATGTCGGAGAGCGGATTGCTCGACCTGGAGAGCAGACCCGGCAAGGCTCCCGGTGGTTACTGCACCAAGCTCTCGTGGCGGGGCCGGCCATTCATCTTTATGAACGCCGTTGGAGTGCCCGACGACGTCAATACGCTGATTCACGAATCGGGTCACGCCTTTCATGATTTTGCGGCGCATCGCTGGCCTCTGGTCTGGCAGCGTTCGACTGGTCATGAAGCCGCCGAACTGGCGTCGATGAGCATGGAGTTGCTGGCGGCACCACTGCTTGGCAAGCCAACAGGTTACTACACCGCGGAGGAGTCGCGAGCTGTAGAGCTGGAGCAGCTCGAGGACGTGCTTACGAGCCTGGTGCACATAGCCACGGTGGATGCATTCCAGCGGTGGATATACACGAGCGGCAAGGGAGGAGACGCAGCTGCTCGCGACGCGGCCTGGCTGGAGATCCGGTCCAGGTTCGAACCGGGAGTCGATTGGAGCGGTCTGGAAAAGGAGAGGGTGGCGCGGTGGTATCGTCAGCTGCACATATTTGAACTGCCTTTCTACTATATCGAGTACGGCATCGCGCAGTTAGGCGCACTCCAGCTCTGGCGTGATTCCAGGATCGATCACGCGGCCACACTTGGGCGCTACCGGGATTTCCTTTCACTTGGTGGAACCAGGCCACTGCCCGAGCTCTACGCTGCAGCAGGGGCAAGGCTCGTGTTTGATTCCGGCGGGGTGCGCGAGCTGGTGGATCTCGTGGAAGCCCGCATGACAGAATTGCGGAGTAGCGGTTCCAGCTAAGGGCTATTGCCGAGGCTGGACGTCGGTCCCTGTCTGCCGCTCCACGGCTATTGTGTAGTCCGAAGCGAGCACTGCAATGGTGCCAATTGCCGCGTAAAACGGCAGGAGAACTGCTCCTGCCACTCCAGCGTTGAGCGGCACGTCAAGGAGTGTCTTGCCTTCGGGGTTGCGCACTATGATTCGTCTCACGTTGCCTTCACGCACCAACTCCTTGATCTTGGACTTCAGGTTCCTACCCTTGACCTTGATCTCTTCCATGTCCGGCATGATGGCGTCCTCCGTGCCTAACGTGAGACAACCTTACGGCAGGTCCAATTGTATGGTTTCTCAAAATAGCACGCGGGTGGGGGGCTGGACTGGTCTTGCAGCCCTGGTTTGTCTCCTCTCGGGTCTCGCCGGGGGGCCCTTGGGCGCTCAGGAGGCCCCTCCGCCCCTGCCGAGGTTGTCGAACGCCAGGGTGGCGGCGCAGATCGGATTGGGCACCGTTCTCACACCCATCGCCTTCTTTGGTACCGGATGGTTGACTGACCGTCTTTTTGAGCCTGATCCTCAGGGAAATGCCGTCAGGGCATTTCAGTACGCTGCGTCGTTCACTGCGGCTGCGGCGGGAGCTGCAGCGGGTCCGGCGCTTGCCGGAAAGGACGGTCGCTTCGAGAGTGCTCTCCTGGGTTCAGTTGCAGGACTAGGAGGGGCGTTTCTCACGGCGAGGCTGGGCAACGCCCTGTTCGATGACGGTCGTCGGCGCTGCAACATCCTGTGCTGGTCGTTAGGCGCCCTTACCGTGGCCATGCCCGCAATTGGAGCCACAATCGCATACAACGCCAGCAGGGAGTAGACTATGACGGCTCTGCCGTGTACGATGAAGGACTCCGGATACACACGCCTATGAGACTCCGTACGCCCCTTCTGGTTGTGGCCACAGTGGCGCTGGTGAGCGTCGCTGCGATCTCGTCGCGCGAATCACGCGCTGAGGTCGTGGTGCCGGCTGTTCCTGACGCCGCCCCAGTGGCAATGCATGTCTATAAGTCTCCCACCTGCGGTTGCTGCAAGTCGTGGGTCGAGCACATGAAGCAGGCGGGTTTCGCGGTGACGGTAACAGACCTTTCTGAAACGGCGCTGCAGCAGGAAAAGACGCGACGCGGAGTCACCAGCGAGTTGGCCTCGTGTCACACTGCAGTTGTGGGAGAATACGTCGTCGAGGGACACGTACCGGTTGAGGACATTCAGCGTCTCTTGCGTGAAAAGCCGGCAATTACAGGAATTGCTGCGCCTGGTATGCCGCGCGGCAGTCCGGGTATGGAAGTGCCGGGTGGCGTCAAGGACGCCTACAACGTTATTGCGTTTACCAAGTCCGGTAAGTCATCAGTTTTCGCAAAGCACTAACAATTGAAGGTATAAAAGTTTCATCCGCTGCAGGTGTACTCAGCGGCCATTTTGGTATTTGCAATGACTGATCACCAGGTACCCTTTACCGTTCAACGGTCGGGCGACGGCACCTGGGAGCCAGCACCCAATGCGTCCGTGGCAACACGGATTCTCCGCGGTTCCCCAGCCGATCAGGCCACAACGCGCCTCATTCGTCTGGCAGCGGGACATGCACTCCCTTTGCCGCTCCTCCAGGGAACGAGAACACTCTACGTAGTTGCTGGCGTGATTCACTCCGCTGCAGGCAGCCTTGAACAGGGCGACTTTGTGGAAGAAGCGCGTCCGCTCCAGGAATGGAGAGCGCGGCTTCCATCCACGATCCTTGAATGCAGCAACGCAATTTCAGGGGACGCTGTACTTAGTTTGCTACCCGCAAACCGCAGCGTCTGGCTATTGAGCACTCAGGGCGTACGTACCGCTTCCCTCTCCGCATCATCACGCACCGGCGCTACGTATTCGGCAGTGCGCGCTGATCCTGGATCAAAGTTTCCCGCTTCAGAGAGCGAGGGCGTCGAGGAGCTCTTTGTCCTTCAGGGAAGCTGTGTGGTAGAGGGTGAAAGCCTGGAGGCCGGAGACTACTACGCGACACAAAAGCCTTCACAAGCCCGCGCCCCACAAGCTGGACCCAATGGATGCCTGGCGTTCCTCGCCATCAGGAATCCCCGCCCAGCCGCCTGAGCGGGTACCGGGCGCCGGGGGAGCGCACTGACAAAAGATCGCCAAAAGCTGCACTTTCTCCACTCAAATCAAACGGGAGACAGGTGATATGCTGGCGTCGATGGTAACCATGGCATTCCAACTCGAACACCATGAGATCGAACACACCCTGGGGGTAGTTCGGGGGATTGTAGTGCGTTCGCGCTCTGTAATCGGCACCCTTGGTGCTTCACTTCAGACGATCATCGGCGGAAACATCACTCTCATGACCGAGCTCTGCGAGAGAGCACGCGCCGACGCCTTTGCACAGATGATCGCACACGCCGAGGAGCTCGGTGCAAATGCCGTGATAGGAGTTCGTTACGACGCGACGGAGATAATGCGGGGTGTCACCGAAGTATTATGCTATGGCACGGCGGTGCAGGTACGGCCGCTGTCGTAAGGATGTCGCCAAGATGTATCGACATTGAACGCTCACAAGGAGTCATCATGTCAGAGTGGAAGCAGCGATTCAACGAGGTGGTGGCAAAGCTCGAGCAGGAGAGAGACGAGTTGAGGTTAAAAATGCATCTGGCCAAGGCCGATGTGCGTGACGAACTGGCAGAATTGGACGAGAAGATGGCAGAGTTGCGCGAGCGCGCGTCACGTGCAGATGATGAAGCACGCGAGGCGCTTGGCGACATTGGCGATGCGGCAAAAGCGCTTGCAAGTGAAATAAGAGAAGGCTTTTCGCGCGTTCGCAGCAAATTTCAGTAAGCTCTCGCCGGGAGGCGCGAACGAGGATAGATTCGCGCCTGCTCCCGGGAGACGGCGAGCTACACGTTGTCGTTAGGTATGCCGACACGAAAGAAATCTTCACAACGCAAAGCAGGAGCGCGCCTCGGTGCGGCTCGTTTTCTCGACGCGGCTCGGCGCTGGGATGCGCCGGTCGTAGCCGAAGCTTTGCGCGTGCACCCGGAGTTGGCAAAAATCGCCGATCGCACGGGTCGTACTGCTCTCCATCTTTGCGCTGGTTCGCCAGCCTCGCGTACCCGACGACCTCCTTCTGCTTCTGTGGCCACAGCCAAGTCGCTGCTCGCCGCAGGCGCCGACTTCGACGCCGTCCACGAAATCCCGGACGATGGTGACCTCTTTCCGGCACGCCCCCTTTGGCATGCCATCGCGCGTGGCAACAATCGCACACTCGCACGCTTTCTTCTGAGAGAAGGTGCAAATCCTGACTATTGTCTCTGGGCTGTTGTTTGGTCGGATGACGTAGTTACCGCAAAGCTGCTGCACAGTTTCGGCGCAAACCTCGATCTCACCTTCCACGGCGAGACGCCGCTTTTGTACGCCACGCGACTCAGACGCACACGCATAGCGCGCTGGCTTCTGCGCCACGGTGCCAACCCGAATATTGCTGACGAACAGGGCCGCACACCGCTGGGGTACGCCGTCCGACGACGTTACTCAAAAACCGAAGTCGCCGAGCTGCTGAGACACGGAGCGGACCCGCGCATGGCGGCGAGCGATGGCAATTCTCCCTTGAGTATCGCAGCAAGCGGTCGCGCCAATGGCCTGGCCGAGCTTCTGCTCCAATATGCCAAGTCATCGTAACTGCGGGCATTTACCGCGGCGCCTGGCCGTCAGCGCTCCGTGGAAAAGTGCATTTGCCTGGAATCACGAACCCCGACCGACGACGCAAATCTTGTAGTGCCATAGGTCTAACGATTGCTGGCCGGTCTCGTCAGGCACCTAACCAGTCAACCCGCGTGTCCAGCCGCAAAGCGGTGACGGTGGCGGCCTAACGGGCGTCCTGCCTTACGAGAAGCCGGTTTGGCGCGAAACTTGTAACGAGGGGAAGCGGAAACCGGAAGAAACGCTTATAATGGTGCGCCGCATGACTGGCTAGCGCGTCGCAACCACACAGCCCTAACGGCAAACCTAACGTAGCCGCTGGACTCCGCAGCACCAGCGGCCCAAGCCCAGGACCATCATGGCAGCTAAAAGAAAGGCAGCTAAGAAGCGCGCGGCTAAGTCGGCCGCCAGAAAGCCGGCCCGAAAGTCCGCGCGTCGCGGACAGGGCTCGTCAGTGCCAGGAGTAAGCCGCATAGACCAGGAGTCCACACGTACCCACGGATACTTCGTTCGCGTAGGATATGAGCGTGATGCACAGGGTCGTTGGCATCCCAAGCACCGCGCCTTCTTTGGAGACGCAAGCCATGGTGGCAAAGACAAAGCCTTCAAGGCCGCACTCAAGTGGCTCAAATCGAGAAACGGTAAGTAAGCCACACTGCACATTCAGCGCTCACGGCATGTCCACCAGCGCCGTGAGCGCTTTTCATTTCATGGCCGCCAAACCGTACAAAGCATGATCGGCCATGACGCAGGCGATGACCCCCAGGCAGAACGCCTCCTCGGCCGATGGCGCCTCCTCCGCGCCGACCGCGATCTCGACTTTGCCCCCGGCGTAATCATGGAGTTCCGAGAGGGCGGCAGACTCCTGTACAGCTTCGAATCGGGTGACAAACGCCATGTCGTAAGCCTCGTCTACAGCGTCCGGGGAAACACCCTGCGCACTCAGTTCACCAGCGCAGGGCACGACGCCGAAGCAGGATTCTCCTTTGGAGCCGGCGAAGTCCTCGTATTCGACTTCGCCGGAGCCCGCGCCTGGTTCGTCAAAGAGCTCTGAAAGGACTAGATTTCCACCAGCCGGCCAGCAACACCGCGCCAGGCGTCTGAAACGGAGGAGCTAGACCCAAATAGCATCATGACATTCTTCAGGAAATCGATCTTCCGCACCGAATGCGATGAATGCAATCGCCCGTTTGCCGTAAATAGTGGCGGCGTGTGCGAGGTCTGCCGAAGAATCCTCTGCTCCACTCATCTGCACGGCTCCATCACCCGCCGTATCGCCATTGGCTTTGGTGCCAGCATGGTTTGCGTACGCTGCCGCGCCGGCGAAACTCCCGGCTCCGGCGACGCCACAACGCAATGACCGAACGACTCTACTACACAGACGCCTTCCTCACCCGCTTTGAGGCCACCGTAACCGACCTCAAAGACAACGGCAGCCGAGTCTACCTCGACCGCACCGCCTTCTACCCTACCTCGGGAGGGCAACCGTTCGATACTGGCCGCATGAGCGGCATCCCTGTCATAGACGTGGTGGACGAAGGCGCACGCGTGGCACATCTCCTCAAGGCGCCACTCTCTGCGCGCACAACGGTCCAGTGTGAAATCGACTGGAACCGCCGCTTCGACCACATGCAGCAACACTCGGGACAGCACCTGCTATCGGCGGTCTTTGCAGATCTGCTGGGCCACGAAACTACAAGCGTTCACTTTGGACCCGACTACTCCACGCTCGACCTCGATACCGCAGCAGTAGACCCCGCCAGCGTGAGACGCGTTGAAGAAAGAGCCAACCAACTGATCTTTGAAGATCTGCGCGTAGTAGTGGCGTTTGAGGACGCTGAGAGTGCATCAGGACTGAGAAAGCCACCGCCGCGAAGTGGCACCATCAGAGTCGTCACTATTGAAGGGACAGATCGCAGCGCATGCGGCGGCACTCACGTCAGATCCACTGGCCAGATCGGCGCTATCCACCTGCGCCAACAGGAAAAGGTCAGAGGACAGGCCCGCATTCAGTTCCTCTGCGGCGCACGCGCAGTGCAGCGCGCACGCGCAGATTTTGAAGCGCTCTCAAAGATCGCCAAAGGGATGTCTGCGGCTATCGATGAATTGCCCGCATTGCTCGAGAGCCAGAGCGAAACTCTCCGCGCGCTACAGCAGGCTAATCGGCGTATGCAGCAGGAACTCGCCCGACACCGCGCCGCTGAACTCTACGCCTCCACAAAACCCTCCAACGACGGCAAACGCTACGTCGTTGAGCGCGCTGAAAATGGTCGCACCGAGGAATTCAAAACACTCGCCCTGGCTTTCGTGGCCCAACCAGCCACGGTAATGATCGTCCTGATGCCCGAGACACGCTCGATACTTCTAGCTGCTTCGGAGGACTCCGGCCTCGACTGCGGCCGAGTGTTGAGGGAGGCCCTGGCTGCAGTAGGAGGCAAAGGTGGGGGATCCGCACGTATGGCGCAGGGGAACGTCCCCAAAAGTGAAGATCTGGATACAGTGAATAGAGCCATTGGAGTCCCGGCGTGAGTCCCACGCATTGAGACGGATGAATCACCCAGTTCGCACCATCAGGCACAAGCTCCTCCCTGCAAGCGAGGTCAAACCTCGGGCCGGCATCCTCACGATATTCAGCAGTCAGAATCGCCAGGGCGAGTGGACCGTACCGCGCGAGCTGCGCGTATTGAGTGTCTTTGGCAATGCAGAGTTGGACCTCAGGGAAGCAAGGCTCCCCGAAGGGGAAACAAGCATTCGTATACTGGCTATTCTGGGATCGGTCGAGCTCCTTCTACCGCCTGGAGTTCGCGTCGAAGTGGAGGTAGACGGGCTGGCCTCGTCTCTCGAAATAACCCCCGACCCCGTCGTTGAACCCGAGGCTGACGCACCGGTCATCCGGATAACGGGCTCTGCCTATTTGTCCAGCGTGTCCGGCCAAACCCGATTTGCCCGTGAAAGTGCGCGAGAGGCCCGCAAACGGCTCAAATCCTCTGGCCGCTGAGAGTTGGCAAGTCGCCTTCGCGCTCGTAAAAGCACATCTGGGTCTCGCGCTTTTCAAAAGTAGACCGTACACTGTAGTTGTCACCGCCACCGGCTTCGCCCCTCCTCAGCAGTCCACACCCCACGAGGCCGGCTGGCGGCGACCGAACCAAAGGAGACGTCTCTACTATGGAGTCCACGGTCCTCAACTGGCTGGCTTCGGTAGGTTCAACGGCGTTCCGCTGGTCTGCGATAGCCTTCTTCCTCGTCAATGGAGTTGCTGTTGCGGCCGTGATCCTGACGCGCGACCGATCCCTGGTAAACCGCTGGACGGCGAGAATACTCGCAGCCAACCTTGTCATCGTTGGAACAGGACTCGGAGTCCCTCTGATCACGACCGCGAGCAGGCTGGCAATTTCAATCGTAATGCCGGATCGCACTTCGATCGTTCCGGAGATTCGCACCGAGAACGACCCTCAGCCGGTCACGAACGTGCGGCCCGACGAGAACTGAAACGTCTCGCCACCTCGAACTAACGTCTTGGCGTAGGTGCACTGCCAAGGCCGCAACCGGGGACCGATTTTTCAGCATGAAGACATTTCGACTATCCAGCGTCCTTGCGGCGGCCGTGCTAGGCATGTTGCTGCCCCTAACACTTAGTGCACAGGACGACAAAGCTGCGGTCATGGCCGTGGTCAATCGTCTCTTTGACGGTATGAGAGCTGGTGACTCGGCGATGGTACGCTCAGTCTTTCATCCGGAACTGCGGATGATTACCGGCCTGATGAGAGAGGGGAAACCGGTAACGCGCATTGAAACGAGCGCCGATGGATTCGTCAAAGCCGTAGGAACCCCCAGACCCCAGCCGCTCGACGAGCGCATCTGGGGTGAGAAGGTGGAGATAGACGGACCCCTCGCTTCAGTTTGGGTCGACTATGCGCTCTATGTCGGTCCCCAATTCGTTCACTGCGGCATCGACCACTTTCTGCTGGTAAAGGGCGAGACCGGCGACTGGAAGATTTTGGAGATCGCTGATACGAGACGGACCACGGGTTGCGACCAGCGCAAATAAGAGACTAAAGGGCGAACAACTCTCTACCTGGTCCAATCTTCGCGCACGCTTTCAGCCACGCGATCCGCCAGCGCCATTATCGTCAGATAAGGGTTGATCTCCAGTGAGTCGGGGAACAGCGACGCGTCTGCCACTCGTAGCCAGGGTACACCATAAACTCTGCCGTGGGCGTCGGTCACGGCAGCGCCCTGAGGTCCCATGGCACAGCCTCCCATGAGGTGCGCTGCGGAAATCGAGATTCGCCCGGTTTGGAAGTTGTCTTCCAGAATGAGGTCGTCGAGTCTGTAAGCGGCTTGCCGATCGATTGTCGGAGGATCAGCGAGCGGCGCGTGAACGCGCGCTGCACCCGCGGCAAAGAAGATGCGCGCGGAAGTTCGAGTTGCCGCGGCAAATGCGCTGACGACGCGCGGCGAGAAGGTGTAGTGGACCTTGGCCTTGCCGTCCTTGTCGACGCTGATGCGATTGCCAGGCGTTGCCTTGTCGCATGCCAGAACGAGAATCATCTGCAGCCGTGGAAAGGCGCGCATCATCGAACTGTGCTCGTCGCCAAAGCCAGTAAGGCTCTTGGCGGTGACGAACGGAAAGTACATACACGTTTCGAGGACAAAGCCTTCGTCTTCGGCGCGATCGAGGTAATAGCTCTTTGGATGTCCTACATCGTTGGTGATTGCCCGGTCGTGTTCGGCTATGAGAATGAGAGCAGGGTGGCAGGTAAAGCGCTCTCCCAGACCCTTGAGGCCGGCGGTAACCGGCGAGCGCAGAAGCAGAGCCGACGTACCAACCGATCCTGCGCATGATATGACTACCTTGGCACTTACGTTGTAGTGTCCAGGGGCCCACGTAGACGAGAGACCTTTCGCGTTCTCCGGCTTGTCGTGCACAGTCACCGATACCGATCGGTCTTCGATCCTTGTTACCTCAGCGCGAGTGACCACCTCGACGCCGGCTTTTTCGGCAGATGGGAGCTGAACGCGATTGGTCCCCATCTTGGCGCCGTTAGGGCAACCCAGGTTGCATAACGACGAGCCTTTGCAGCCCTTTAGGTTGAGCGGAAACTGTTCCGCCTTGAAGCCGGCGCGATAGCAGCCATTGAAAAAGAGCCTGTTGTTCTCGTTAAGGAGTACACGCGGCAGGAAGTGGACGTGATTGTCGGCCATGAACTTCTGCGAACGGCGCTCCAGGTCGCGGAACTCGAGACCCGGCACCGCCCATTGGCGTATGACGCGCTGCGGCGCGATCAGAGAGGTGCCAGTGTAAACGAGCGTCGAGCCTCCGTATGCGCGCCCAAACGCCAGACTCATTGTGCCGTCGGCTGTCAAAAAGCCGCCGCCATCCTCGTACAGCGCATCGGCCATTTCGAGTTCATCGCCGGTGAACTCGTGGTCCTCGAGTTTGGCTCCCTGCTCCAGGAGGAGCACGCTCACTCCCTGAGAAATCATGGGCGCGAGGGCGGCGGCAACTGTGCCACCACCAGCGCCGGATCCAACGATGACCACGTCGTAGGAGCGTTGGACTGTCACTGATCGAGGACCACCTGATGTTCACCCGATCTGCGCCGCGCGCTCCAGCCGTCTCGATGAGCGCGGTAGCCGAGCGCAGTCTGAACACCGGGCTGAGTGTAGAAACCCATCATGACCAGTGTCCGCATTCCCCAGACGCCGCGACGCAAGGCGAGGAGGGGTGCCCGCTCCAGAGAGCGCAGGAGCTTTGTTGCCTTGGATGTATCGAGACGGCTGAAGCGTCTGGCATAGCGAAAAACGGGCAGGAATTCGATCACTCTTAAAAAGAGCACCACCTGTTTTCGCACTGCTGGGGTGCGCGCGCTTAGCGCGCGTGCAAAGGTGGCTTCGAGAGCGGTCCACTCATCAGCCTTCATTGCGCTCGTTTCGGGGACGACGACCTGTGCCAGCGCGCGAAAGGTTGGTCGCACGCCGTCTGGAATAGTGGTCCGCATGCGGCTCCCCCGGGGTCCGGAAAGGACGCCGAGAAACTAGGTCGTTGACTCTCGTCAGGCAACGGCAGGAAAGGCCGGGAGACATTTGATGGCGAGGCATACCACGATTTACACCCGCGATACGTGGTTGCCGGGAAGCTGAGCACAGCACAGGTTGGAGAGCTCGAGCGGATGGACTCTTGCAGCGATCCGCCCGCGCAACTGTTGACAGTTAGGGACTCACTTTTAACGGCACTCCACAGATGCACGACCGTGAAGTCCGATTGCGGCGGGTTGCAGCGCGAAGGGACAGAATTGCAGCAACGCTCACAGCCTTAATGGTGGTGGTCTACTTTGGCTTCATCCTGCTCATTGCATTCAACAAGCCGTTCATGGGCACGCTCATCAGACCGGGCCTGAGTATCGGCATTCTGATGGGTGCATTGGTGATTGTCGTGTCGTGGCTTTTGACCTGGTTCTACGTGCGCTGGGCCAATGCGCACTATGACGCAGAGATCCGGGAGCTATCGCGATGACTTTGCTGCTGCAGGCAGCCACCGGGACTCGTATCGGTGAACCGAATGCTGTTGCAATGGCATTCTTTTTTGTGTTCATCGCTCTCACGCTGGGCATCACCTGGTGGGCCGCGCGCAGAACCCGGACGACCGAGGACTTCTACGCGGCTGCGCGAACGATTACGGCCAGGCAGAACGGCTTTGCGCTCGCTGGGGATTACATGAGCGCAGCGTCATTCCTCGGTATCGCGGGGCTCGTATCAACGACGGGATTTGATGGCCTCATCTACTCCACCGGATGGTTGGTGGGCTGGCCGGTCGTGCTCTTTCTGATCGCCGAGCCTCTACGGAATCTTGGCAGATACACATTTGCCGATGTGGTGGCCGCGCGCCTGCGACAGACACCAGTTAGAGTAGCTGCCGCGATCGGCACGTTGTCTACGGTGATCTTTTACCTGATTGCGCAAATGGTGGGTGCGGGAGGACTGATCCGTCTCATGTTCGGATTGAACTACGAGACCGCCATAATGCTCGTAGGCGCTGCAATGATCGCTTATGTGCTCTTTGGCGGGATGATCGCCACAACGTGGGTGCAGATTGTAAAGGCCGTGCTGCTGCTCGGTGGCGCTACAGTCCTCGCGCTAATGGTGCTGAGCCGGTTTGGTTTCAATCCTTTGACTCTTTTTGCGGCTGCGGCGGAGCGTTATGGGGAGTCGATGCTGGCTCCGGGGCGGCAGGTGAGCAATCCATGGGAAGCCGTTTCACTTGGCATGGCTCTGATGTTTGGGACCGCGGGGCTGCCTCATATCCTTATGCGCTTTTATACCGTGCCTGACGCACGCGCGGCACGCAGTTCGGTCTTTTATGCGACCGGCCTTATCGGCTTCTTCTACCTCATGACCTTCATACTCGGCTTTGGGGCGATGGTCCTTGTGGGGCCCGAGCTGATTCGTTCAGTTGACGCTGGTGGCAACATGGCGGCACCCCTTCTCGCCGAGTCGTTAGGCGGTACGCCGTTTCTTGGTTTTATTGCTGCGGTGGCCTTTGCCACGATTCTGGCGGTGGTGGCTGGGCTTACGCTCTCAGGTGCTGCTGCGCTTTCTCACGACCTCTGGGTGAACGTGGCCAGGGGAGGCCGCGCTCCGCAGCACGAACAGCTCCTGGTGGCGCGCATTGCTACGCTGATGCTAGGTGTGGTGGCGGTGTGGCTCGGGATCGCCTTTAAAGGTCAGAATGTGGCGTTCATGGTGTCGCTGGCCTTTGCCATTGCCGCGAGTGGTAACCTGCCCGCCCTGATCCTCTCCGTATTCTGGCGCAGGGCATCGACAGTTGGTGTGGTCGCCTCAATGCTTACAGGTACCATTTCGACGCTCCTTCTCATCTGGCTCTCCCCGACCATTCAGATGGACGTTCTGGGTCGTGGCGAGGCGTGGTTCGGCTTGCGTAACCCTGCGCTGATCACGATACCGCTGGCCTTTGCGGTGGGTTTTGTGGTATCCCTGCTAAGGCCCGAACAGGCCGCACTGGACGGTTATGGGGCAGTCGAACGCCGCATTCACCTCGGTCAGAGTGAGGAGGTCGCTGCGGACGCACTCAACTGAGGCTAATGCGATCAATGTCGCGGGCGGCTAAGTTCGTCGCATGCCGTCAAACCGTGAAAAAATACCGTACTTGCCGGAGCGCATCGAAGGGCTCGGCAGCATTGCCAGTAACCTGTCTTGGAGCTGGAACCGCAATGCGCGAAAGCTGTTCTCGCTGATCGACGAACCTCTTTGGCACCTCACCAGGCACAACCCACTCGCCCTGCTGAGGCGTATCGACCCAAGTCGCCTCAGCGAGTGCGCTCGCGACCCGCGCTTTCTCGATCTGTATGACCGGGTAATCGATGAAGCACAGCGGGAGCATTCCTTTTCGGGGACGTGGTACCACGAACAGTTCCCCGAAGTCCGTGAACGACCAATAGCGTACTTCTGTGCTGAGTTTGGCTTACACAACTCAGTTCCCATATACTCTGGCGGCTTAGGTGTTCTTGCTGGTGATCACTGCAAGGCGTCGTCGGATATGGGGATTCCCCTTGTAGGCGTGGGACTCTATTACCAGCACGGCTACTTTGATCAGAAACTCACACTGGACGGCTGGCAGGAGGACTCGGACGAGCAGTTCGACGTCGCAAATACTCCGCTTGAACAAGTCTATGGTCCGGGGCGCGAGCCATGGCTCACCGTCGTGAGGACTTTTGGTCGTGACATCTTTGTTGCCGCACGGCGCATGCTTGTTGGTCGCGTTCCTGTCTATCTTCTCGATACAAACCTCGAACAGAACGACGAAGCTGATCGCGAGCTCACAACCAAACTTTATGCTGGTGGACCCGAAGTCCGCTTACGTCAGGAATGGATACTCGGCGTGGGTGGTGTCAGAGTCCTCAGAGCCGCGGGTGTATCGCCTGCAGCGTGGCACGCCAACGAGGGCCATGCTGCGTTCATGCTCGTCGAACGCGTGCGTGAGCACTGCGTTCAGGGAATGAGCTTTGCCGACGCTGTCTCTCACGTTCGTTCATGCAGCGTCTTTACGACGCACACACCGGTCCCCGCTGGACACGACACCTTTGGCTTTGATCAGGTCGAGGCGTGCGCCGGACCCATCTGGACGGAGATGAATGTGGAAAAGGAGGCTGTTCTCGACCTTGGACGTCATCCGACTGACACGAACGGCACCTTTCATATGACCGTGTGCGCGCTCCGCCTATCGCGCTACGTGAACGGTGTGTCCAGGCGGCACGGTGAAGTCTCGCGACAGATCTGGGCCCCTCTCTGGCCCGAGCGCGACGTGCCGCGCGTGCCTATTGGCCACATCACGAACGGCGTACACCTGGCTACGTGGATGGCGCGGGAGATCATGGATCTCCTCGACAATACACGCGGTCACGACTGGCCTTCCCGTATCGAAGATCCGTCGTTCTGGGAGAAGATTCTGGAACTGGACGACGCCCGTTTGTGGCATCTACACGTCGAGCTCAAGGCGGGGATGATGAACTTTGTGCGGGAGGAGGCGCGACGACGTTGGGCCAGGCATTGGCAGGAGGCTACGCACGTGGTTGGAGCCGGGACATTGCTCAACCCTGATGCGCTGACCATCGGCTTTGCGCGGCGCTTTGCCACGTATAAGCGGGCCGACCTCTTTTTCAAGGACGCCGAACGGCTGCGCGCGCTCCTGGTTAACGCATCGCGTCCGGTGCAGATCATATTTGCGGGAAAGGCGCATCCGGCCGATACTCCCGGAAAGGAGGTGCTCAGGAACGTCTACGCCTTTACGCGAGACTCGCGTTTTGAAGGGCGAGTGGCGTTCATCGAGGACTATGAGCTACATCTGGCTCACCGGTTAGTTCAGGGGGTGGACCTCTGGGTCAATCTTCCAAGAGTGCCATTAGAAGCGAGTGGGACCAGTGGGATGAAGGCTGGCCTTAACGGAGTACCTCAGCTATCCACGCTCGACGGCTGGTGGCACGAGGGCTACGATGGGTTGAATGGGTGGGCGATTCCCCCGGCTGCTTCTCGGGCAACGCCTGACGAGTGGGATGCGGAGCAGCTATACAGATTGCTGGAGGAGCAGGTTGTGCCGTTGTACTATGCTCGTGATGAGGCTGGGATACCGAGGGGATGGATACTGAAGATGAAGAACGCCATGCGCGTGGCGGGGATCCATTTCACTGCGCGCCGCATGGTGCAGAGTTATTCGAGATTGTTTTACGTGCCCGCAGTTCAGGGGACGACTCAGTCAGATGATCCGCCGACCGCGTGAGGTAGCGCATGGCAGCACGAAAGCGAGCGACTGGGACGGCGGCGCAGCCCCAGGAAGTTGATCCGACTGGCGAAAAGCCGCGGCGTCGTACGCGCCGCAAGGCTGTTCCCGAAGTGGCGTCCGTACCGGAGGTATATCCTCTCAAGACTCCGGCGGGCGAGGATGTAAGCGTTGTTCACCTGGCCGCGGAGCTTGCACCATTCGCGCGCACGGGTGGATTGGGAGAGGCGGTAGCAAATCTCGCGCTTTATCAGATACGGGGCGGTATCCGCACCTCGGTGATCATGCCGATGTACCGGCAGGTTCACGATGTTGTAAAGGATTTTGTGCCAGCAAGCGACCCCTTCACCGTGGTTGTAGGGCCGCGGCAGGAATACGCCCGTCTTTTTGAATCGGCTGCGCTGAGGGCGCGCCAGAGTGAGGGTAAGCCACGCGTCTACTTTATCGACAACAAGAAGTACTTTGACCGTGAAGGCATATACGGTGACAAGTACGGTGACTACGGCGACAATGCGAGGCGCTGGTCATTCTTTGCACTCGCGGCACTCAACGCGCTTCCTCTGGTTGCTGAGGCACCGGTGCTGCTCCACGCTCACGACTGGCACACGGCGCTGGCTCCCGTTTATCTCCGCGCTTTTGACAGCGGACGGCCGTTCTACCGCAAGACGTGGTCGGCCCTAACGGTTCACAACGCTGGCTATCAGGGTCACTTTCCTACGGATACGATGGCGGACATAGGACTCCCCTGGGAGTTCTACAATCACCACATCATGGAGTGGCACGGCCGCGTGAATCTCCTCAAGGGAGGGATTGCCTGCGCCGATGTCGTGACAACGGTAAGTCCCACGCATGCGCATGAGTTGCGAACTGCGGCAGGTGGCTTTGGGTTGCACGAGCACTTTATTGCCATGCGCGACCGCTTTACCGGAGTTCTCAACGGCATAGACAACAACGACTGGGATCCATCGTCGGATCCCTATATTGCCGCCAACTATTCTATCCACGCGCTCGGCAACAAGAGAAAATGCAAGGCGGCACTGCAGAATATCTTTGGACTCCCGCAGCGTTCAAGCACGCCCATCGTCGGGATGAGTGCCCGTATGGTTGCGCAAAAGGGTCTCGATCTCATACTGGGCAGCCCCGCGTTTCTGTCTCTGGACGCGCAGTTCATTTTCCTGGGACAGGGTGAAAAGCGCTACGTAGATATCCTGCGCGAACTGGCCGCACACGCGCCGGGACGCATAGGCGTGCAGACCGACTTTACCGTAGAGCAGGAACATCGGCTCCTTGCTGGAGCAGACATGATAGTGATGCCATCGCAATACGAACCTTGCGGCCTCACGCAGATGCGCGCGCAGCGCTACGGCACGCTGCCCGTGGCCCGCAAAGTCGGAGGTCTTGCCGACACCATAGACGACAACACAACGGGCTTTCTCTTTGACGGCTACACACAGGCTGACTTTATCGACGCCTGCGCTCGCGCCATAGATCACTACCGCCATCCCCAGGTGTGGACCGCCATGGTGCGCGAAGCCATGTCGCGCGACTTTGGCTGGGACAAATCCGAAGCCCGCTACCGGGACCTCTACAGGCGAGCCATTGCTTCTCCGCGCTGGAGGCGTTAGGCAGCGTGAGCCAGACGGATTTTGTGCTGATGCTGCACAGTCACTTGCCCTACGTTCTCAACCACGGGCGCTGGCCGCACGGGAGCGACTGGATCTGCGAAGCTGCAATCGAGACGTATCTCCCTCTGCTGGAAAAACTCCGTGCCCTCGACAAGGGTAACATTGCTGCACCGGTCACCATTGGCTTCACGCCGATCCTGGCCAACATGCTGCAACATCCGACCTTTGGTGCGGAACTCGAAGCCTACTTCAAGCAACGGTTTGAATTCTGTGCCGAGGCACCGGATTCGATGCGCGATACCAGTGACGAGGCTCTCCTCCCGCTGGTGGACTTCTGGGAAAGCAGACTTCGCCGGCTCTATGCGCTCTGGCAGGAGATAGGTGGTGACATAACTGGCTCCTTCCGTTCGCTCAGAGACCGAGAACGACTCGAAATAACTTCTTCGGCCGCCACTCACGGCTTTCTTCCACTCCTGGCACGCGACGAGAGCATTCGTCTGCAACTTGAACTCGGCCGCGCGGAGCATCTGCGCATCTTTGGCCATCTCCCGGAGGGATGCTGGGTTCCGGAGTGCGCCTACCGTGGAGCAGGGCCGTGGAAACCCCTTGCTAATGCTCCCGACGCACGATCGAGAAGAGGAATCGAAGAGCACCTGGCCGACGCCGGCTATAGATATTTCTACGTAGATACCCACATGGCCGGTGCCGGTGAACCGTTAGGCATCTACGGTGCCATGTTCGGCGGCGAGGCCGAGCGAATGGCAGCAGCCTCGCTGGCAGGAGCGTCGCGCGACGGCTACTCACCCTACCAGGCCTATAGAGTAACAGACGAACTCGATGCGCGTGTTGTGGCCGCATTTGTGCGGGACCCGCGCTCATCACAGAGGGTCTGGAACAGACACGGTGGCTATCCTGGAGATGGCTCGTATCTGGAGTTTCACAAAATCCGATGGCCTGGTGGACTGAGACTGTGGCGCGTCACTTCACGCACGAGCGATCTGGGCGAGAAAGAGCCTTATGATCCGCAACATGCGCGACGCGTCGCACACGATCACGCCAGGGACTTTGCCGATTTGCTCGTACGACTCTCAAATGGACGCGCAGGCGATGCTGGATCTGTGATCGTTGCGCCGTTCGATACCGAACTCTTTGGACACTGGTGGTTCGAGGGTCCTGATTTTCTGGGCGACTTCTACGCTGAGCTTCCGCACCACCCACGAATTCGCGCCGTGACTGCGGGAGAACACCTGGATGCAGCTGGATCGCCGGTAGGGATACAGCTGGCACAAGGGTCCTGGGGAGCAAACGGCGACTACTCGATGTGGATGAATCGCGGGGTCGAGTGGACCTGGCCCGTCATCTGGGAACTCGAAGAGACTTTCTGGTCGCTGGCACCCGACGCGCTCGCACGCAATGAGTTGCACGATGTTCTGGCCCAGGCCGCGCGATCTCTCCTTCTTCTCCAATCATCCGATTGGCAGTTCATCATCTCCACCGGTGAGGTAGAGGACTACGCCATCAAACGCTTCAACGGCCACGCGGCCGACACACGCGAACTGCTGGGCTTTCTACGCGACGGACTCCAAGGAATTGATACCGGTAACGCTGCCGCGCGCACCGCGGAGTTACACGCGCGCGACGACGTATTCCGTGACATACTGCCATCGATTCGTTTGGCCGTGGGTCAGGTCGCAGACAGCAGACGCTAAGAGAAACAAACTACAGGCTGTATAAAGGTATCTGGTCTTGAAGACTGAGCTTGTAATCCACGCGCATTTCTACCAGCCCCCAAGGGAGAATCCGTTTTTTGATGAGGTGGAAGCGGAACCCGGGGCCGCTCCTTTTCACGACTGGAACGAACGGATAGAGCGCGAGTGCTATAGAGCGGTCGTGGCTGCCCGCGTACCGGGCCCCGATGGTCGCATCCGCCGCATCGTCAACACGCTGGAGTGGATCTCGTTCAACGTGGGCCCCACGCTCTTTGAGTGGATGGAGCGCCGTGCTCCCAGCACATACAGCGCCATCCTGGCCGCTGACAAGGCAAGCATTGCGCATTTCGGACATGGCAATGCCATTGCGCAGCCCTACCATCACGCGATTCTTCCGCTTTCGTCTCGCCGCGACAAGATCACAGAGGTCAGATGGGGCATAGCGGACTTCAAACGAAGATTCGGTCGCGAGCCCGTTGGAATGTGGCTTCCCGAAACAGCCGTAGACGATGAAACGCTCGATGTGCTGGCGCAGGAAGGAATCCGCTTCACCATTCTCGCCCCACACCAGGTCGTAACTCCACCGCCCGATGGATTCCCCGGCCGATACGTCACCGAGAGCGGTAGAGAGATAGCACTCTTTGTTTACGATGGAGATATCTCACATGGGATCGCCTTCGGCGGTCTGGTACGCGACGCCGACAAGTGGCTCAAAGCAATTCAACGAGCTGCAGCATCCGACCTGAGAGAGCTCAAGAACGACGCTGATGTGCGCCCAGCTACTCATGCACCGCGTTCCCTGGCTGACGCGTCGCGCGAAACGCGCCTGGTCTGCGCGGCAACAGATGGCGAGACCTACGGGCATCATCAGAAGTTCGGCGAAATGGCGCTGGCTCGCGTCATCGAGCTGGCGTTGGCAAACGATATCAGGGTTCACAACTTCGCATCGTTCCTGGCGCAGCACCCTGCAACAGACGACGTACGCCTCGTGGAGAATACCTCGTGGAGTTGCGCCCACGGAGTGGAACGCTGGCGTGCGAACTGTGGTTGCCGCTTCGATGCCATTCGCTTTCCAAGCCAGGAGTGGCGCAAACCACTGCGCCACGCGGTTGAGAATCTCGCGGGCGAACTGCACACAATCTTTGAGCAGGAGGCAAGCGACCTGCTCGGCGACGTCTGGAGTGCCCGCGACGCATACGGACAAGTCCTGGCAGACGAAAGCGCTGTTGTTCGCGCCCGCTTTGTAGACAGGCACGCGAGGAATGCGATTGATCGCGCCAGCCGTACACGTGCCCTTGAACTTCTGGAAATGGAGCGCGACGCGCTGAGGATCTTTACCTCATGCGGATGGTTCTTTGACGACATCGGAGGTCTGGAAGCAAGACAGGTGCTGTCGTATGCGCTGAGAGCAATAGCACTATCCGGTGAGGCTCCGCGCCTTCTCGAACGATTCAGAAGAGTTCTGGCCGACGCCAAGAGCAACGACCCGCAGATTGGTGACGGTGGCAGAGTACTCGACAGCCTCCTTCATTCGGTTTCTGCAGAGGGGCGAGCTGCTGCGGCCGCGAGCGCGTTGCGCGAAACCGGGCTCGATCCGCAACATCATCTCCCTGTGGGTCTCGACGTCGCGGGAAAGCCGGCAGCCATCACTGTCGTATCGAGACGAACTCTAAGAGCGCGCAGCTTCAGCGTCGAAAAGCTGAGCCTCACGGCTCATGATGTGCGCTTTGCCGTAATTACCCTCGACGAGCCCTCTGCCGAAGCAGCAACGGTTTCATTGACAGAGTTCCCGGAGCGCGCGAGGCAGGCCTTGCGCGCTGCGTTCAGACGAGCACTTCTGCCACGTGCCCTTAACGCGGAGGAACTGGCTCAGCTGGCGCAGGGTGAAGCCTCGTTGCGTTCAGTCCTCGATGGCGCGCTCACCCGAGCCATAACGGCGCTGCCCGCAATCCCCACCGACGCGGACGTGAGCGGAATAGAAGAAATCCTGGATCTCTTTGAACAGCTCGAATCCTCGGTCCCATTCGACACGCAGACCGCCTTTTGGGAACGCTGGAATGCAGCAGAAGCACAGGTAGCGGCCGCGTTGCGACCTCTCGCGCTGCGCCTTGGTTTTGATCCCGAACGGCCGTCCATCAGATCGGTTACTCCATGACTCCGATCCGATTCTGCTTTGGGCTGCACCTGCATCAGCCAGTTGGGAACTTTGGATACGTCTTTGAAGACCACGTAAGAGACGTTTACCTGCCGTTCCTCGATGCGATTCAGGAGCGCGAGTTCTTTCCCGTTGCACTGCACATTTCCGGGCCCCTTATTGACTGGCTCGAAGCCAACGACGCACGCTACCTGGATCGCGTCGCGCGCCTCGCCGAGTCGGGTAAGGTCGAGCTCTTGCTGGCAGGATATTATGAACCCATCCTTGCCTCACTCCCCAGGGCGGATCGGCTGGAGCAGGTGGCCTGGATGAAGGATGCCCTCAAGCGTCGCTTTGGCGTAGATGCAAGAGGGCTTTGGCTCACCGAGCGTGTCTGGGAACCCGACCTTGCCGCTGACCTTGCGGAAGCAGGTGTTGACTTTGCCCTCGTAGATGATCGGCACTTTCTCGTCAGCGGCTTCGAGCGCGAAGCACTTCACGGGCACTTTGTCACTGAACACGGTGGGAGCCGCATCAGCCTCTTTCCGATTGACGAAAAGCTTCGCTACCTCATTCCCTTCCAGTCTCCTCGCGATACGATTGCCTACCTGAGCTCTCTGCGCGAACGTGGAGAATCGCTCGCTGTTCTGGCAGACGATGGCGAAAAATTCGGCGGCTGGCCAGGAACAAAGGAATGGGTGTTCGAGAAGGGTTGGTTGCGTGAGTTCATCGACGCGATCGAAGAAGCCGCCGGGCGCGGAGACATTGCGCTGTCAACCTTTAGTCAGGCGTTAGCCGAGCTTCCGGCCAGGGGCTTGGCTTACTTGCCCACTGCGAGCTACCGCGAAATGGAAGGGTGGTCTCTCCCACCGTTGGCTGCAGCGCGGCTGAGCGATATCGAAAAGCGACTGGGGCAGGATCTCATGGCCAGCCCCGAAGGTGCGCTGGTGCGCGGTGCACACTGGAAGGAGTTCCAGGTGCGCTACGCCGAGTCCAATCGAATGCATAAAAAGATGCTGGCGCTCTCAAAGCTTTGTCGCGAACGCGGCAACCCTCAAGGAGCGCGTAGAGCAATTGGCCGCGCGCAATGCAACGACGCCTACTGGCACGGAGTCTTTGGAGGGTTGTACCTGCCTTTCCTCCGTGCCGCCATCTGGCGTGAGCTGGGAGCTGCAGAACGCGCGCTGCGCTCAGCCGAGGGTCTTGCCATCGATAAAATCGATATCGACTACGACGGCAGCGACGAGATCTGGATCCACTCTAACTCCTGTTCCATAATCGTTGCGCCGCATCGTGGAGGGGCAATAGAAGAACTCTCGCGCTTCGAGCGCGGAATCAACTTTGCCGATGCCCTCACAAGGAGACGAGAGTCGTACCACGAAGAAGCAGCCATGCGCGCTGCTGAGGCAGCCGCAGTTCCTGCCCCCGCTCTCATCTCCGACGAAGTGACCTCGCTCGCGTCCGACGCAGCGCCGTCGATTCACCACACCGAGCACAGCCTGATCCTTTCTCACCTCCCGCCAGTCGACCTGGACAACCGCGCGATCTTTGTGGACCGCGTCGTCTCAGCGAGTCTCACGCGCGAGGACCTGGAATCGTGCAACTACACGCCCCTCGCCTCCTTTTCCGGCACCCGAATGAACACCTCGGAGCGGCTCGAAGAGGATTCGGTGGTGGTTGACATGGATGCGGCAGATGGAACGCTCACCAAGAGTCTGGCAGCCTTCCGGGACGGAAGACTGAGCGTCACTTTCGGGTGGGAGCCTGGGCAATGGCCGCCGGATTCGTGGTTCCTCTCCGAGTTGTCCTTCTCAGAAAAGCCCATTGTTGAAGTTTCGGCAGGGGGCGAAGTGTGGGAGTACGAGATCGAAACAGTTGCCAAGTCTGAACGCGGGCTGGATCGCACACGGCAAGGCACCTGTTGCGTTGTGAGGTTTCCGATTGCGTTGGGAAAGGGCCGGATCGATCTCGGCTGATTCCACTTGTGGGTCGAGTGCGTGCCTAAACAATTACTGCATTAACTGTCAGGTCCTTGATACGGCGTTCATGACATTTGCTATCTTCGCGGCTCCACTACTGTCGGAAAACGCCTTCAGGATGGTTGAGGCGGCTGCTACGCTTGACGGTGTCAGGCTTGGTGTGATCACCCACGACGGAGCGGAAAAGCTGGGGTATCTCGAAGGCCGCGTGGTGCACTGGAAGGTCGACAACATACTCGACGTTGAACAGCTGCTCTGGGCGGCGCGTGGACTGCAGCGACTGCATGGCGAACCCGAACGGTTGTTCGGAGCGTATGAGCAACTGCAGGTCCCGCTAGCCGTGGCACGCCATGCGCTGGGGCTCGAAGGAATGACCATCGAGGCCGCCACGAACTTTCGCGACAAGGCCAGAATGAAGACGCTTTTGCGCGGCTCGGGCCTGCCGTGTGCACGTCATCGCCTGGCAGGTACAATCGATGACGCCGTGGCCTTTGCGGAATTGTCTGGTTTTCCCATTGTTGTCAAACCGCCATCGGGTGCTGGAGCTGTGTCGACATTCAGAGTCGACACCATGGATGCGCTGCTGGGGGCGCTTTCGGCATCACCACCAACACTCGACCGACCCATCCTGCTCGAAGAGTTCGTAACCGGCAACGAGCATTCTTTTGAGACGGTGTCCATAAAGGGCAACGCTGTGTGGCACTCGATGACGCACTACTATCCGGCGCCGCTCAGTGTGCTCGAGAACCCGTGGATACAGTGGTCCATTGTGCTACCGCGCGAGGTTGATGGACCACAGTACGACGACATCCGCACTGCGGCTCGGCGCGCATTGGACGTACTTGGAATGGAAACAGGACTGAGCCACCTGGAATGGTTTCGTCGCCCCGACGGGTCGATTGCTATTTCCGAAGTGGCCGCACGACCCCCAGGAGCGCAGATAACAACGCTTATGTCGCGCGCGCACGATTTTGACCTGCTGCAGGAGTGGGCGCGCGCCATGATTTTCAATGAGTTCAGAGTCCCCGAGCGACGCTATTCAGCTGGCGCCGCATTTCTCCGTGGTCAGGGCACGGGCCGGGTTGTAGCCGTACATGGAGTAGAGCAGGTTGAAAAAGAACTCGGCAAACTGATTGTAGATGCCAAAATCCCGACAGCTGGAACAACGCCTTCAACCGGCTACGAGGGTGAAGGGTTCATTATAGTGCGAGATCCTTCGACAGATGTTGTGAAAGAGGCAGTCAAACGGATCATTTCAACAATCAGAGTGCAACTTGGATAGGTCAGACATATGAACGTCATAATGCTGGCGCCGGGCTACCCTGGTGAAATGCCCTTCTTCTGTCGCGGACTCGCCCTCAATGGCGCGCAGGTGTATGGTGTCAGCGATGTCCCCGAAAACGACTTACCCTCACTCACCCGACAGCACCTGTCGGGATACCTGAGAGTTCAGGACTTCACCAACGAAGACGCAGTTCTCAAAGCCATCGTAGCAGGGGTTGGTTCACATACCATCGACAGGGTCGTTTGTCTCTGGGAGCCTGGCGTGGTACTCGCTGCCAGAATCCGCGAAGCGTTAGGCATACCGGGTATGGGTGTGGAACAGGCAGATCTCTTTCGAAACAAAGACAGGATGAAGCAGGCGGTGACCAAGGCGGGCATTCGTACTGCCAGGCACGCCTCTGCTACATCAATCAAGGGTGTCCGGGAGGCCGCTGAGGCCATTGGATTTCCGATAATCGTCAAGCCAATTGCCGGAGCCGGATCCATGGACACTATTCGCGCTTCATCGATGGCAGAGCTCGACAGCATGCTGGCCCGCGTAAAGAGCTACGACGAAGTCAATGTCGAGGAGTTCATAGAGGGAGAAGAGTACACGTACGACACCATTTGCATCGATGGCCGCATCGTGTACGAAAACGTCTGCTACTATCGTCCAAATCCCCTTGTGGCCCGCAGCACCGAGTGGATCTCTCCACAGACGATAGCACTCCGCGATCTCACGTCTCCGACAATCAAAAGAGGGATTGCGTTAGGACACGACGTACTCAGGGCGCTCGACTTCAAGACCGGCTTTACCCACATGGAGTGGTTCTTTACTCCCGGCCGTGAGGCGGTGTTTGGCGAGATTGCTGCGCGGCCACCCGGTGCCCACACTGTCGACTTGATGAACTATGTAGGCGATATCGACCTCTTTCTGGGCTACGCCGAAGCTGATCTCAAGGGCACCTTCTCGCAGTCTACTGAGCGCAAGTACAATGCCTCCAACATCTTCAAGCGCGCGTCCGGACAGGGCCGTATATCGCGCATCGAGGGCCTGGAGCGTCTCATTGAACGTTACGGCGAACACATAGTCCACATCGACCTGCTTCCTCCGGGAGCCGAAAGGCGCAACTGGATTCTCACTCTGGTGTCAGATGGTTATGTAACTGTCCGCCATCCGGACATGCAGGCCTGCTTCGACATCTCCGACGCAGTGGGCACGGAGCTACGTCTTTTTGCGCAGTAACCGAGCCCGGCTTTAGAGCACGTGGTGCCGTAGCTAAACGCACAGCAGTGAGCGTCGTGCCAACGTAGCTTGAGTGGGTTGGCGCAGGCCTGAAGCCCGAGCGGCAAGCGGCCTCAACACGAGATACTGTGCCCAGAGTTCGTGCATTCACACCCGTCATCCGCGCCTTGAGCGCCGGATCATGACCTCGCCCGTGCCTCTGCGTGCTGTGCAGGCCGCACGGCTGGAGAGACAACGGCTCGTGGGCGTGTTGCTCGGCGGGTCGGTGGCACTGCTCGGGCTGCTATGCCTGGTGGGCTGGTTGTTTCGCTTTGCGCCGTTGGCGCGCCCATTTGGCCCGATTCCGGTTTATGCGAATGCTGCCATAGGCCTTATGGCGTGTGGGTTCGGGTGTATAGGACTCGCAACGGGCCGATCCCGTCTTGCCATGACCGCGGGGCTGATCGCGCTGTTAACCGGCGGTGCAACTTTTCTACAATTCATCTTTGGTATTGATCTCCGCATCGACACGCTGATCGCGGATGATTTCATGATGAGGGGCAGAATTCCCGGCAGAATGCCAGCGGTCTCCGCCCTGGAGATAACGCTGATCGGTTTTGCCCTGACTCTCCTGGCGCACGCAAGACGGCCTGGTCTACGCTACAGCTTTGCAGGTGTACTGGGGGCCGGCGTAACTGCGCTTGCGCTCGTCGATTCCCTTGTGGGTGTCACGGGACTCATGGGAACTCTGCGGAGAGGAATTCTCCTGGGTGCGGCGCTCCCCGAGGTGCTCAGCTTCCTTCTCATTGGCGTTGCTCTTACGTATCTCGCCTGGGAACGCGACTCGGCACAGCCGGAGCTCCCACGCTGGTTCCCGGTTGCAGGAGGGCTTGGTGTCCTCATGACCACGGTGTTTGTGTGGCGTGCTCTTGTTGCGGAGCAGAACCAGCTGCTCGATGCCAGGCTGATGGCGGAATCACGATCTATTCAGCGAACGGTCAACAGGCGGATGAACGAACTGCGCGAGGTCACCCGACTTATTGCGCGCCAGGCAGCAGTTGCGTCGTCACCTAGAGTCTGGCAGCAGCACGCTGAACAGCTAACGGACATGGCGTGGGAGATCGATACGGTTGTATGGCGTGGTGCCGATGGCGAGATAAGGGCAAAGGTTCCGGGTGATACTGCTTCAAGTGAACGCAGGTCAGCAAACGATATTGCGCGATTGCCGGAACAGACCCAAGACACGGTTGTCACGATAAGGCCAACTGGCAGCACTGCTGCCTTTGCTCTCTCTGCGCCGGTTTGTGGTATCTCCGGTTGCGATGGTTGGCTTACGGTGATTAGTCAGGCAGGCGGCTTTTTTGAGCACGTATTCCACCTGCAGGAGCTGGAGGTGGATGTAACTGTCGCAATCGATGGCGAGCTGTTGGTGGCGTATCCGGATTCTGCCCGGATTCAGCCCGGCATTCGCTCATCGCACGTGGGCCCTCCGGAACTTGGGTGGACTCTGCAGGTGAGTCCCGGAGCCAACCTGCTCACGGGCATACGGACCACGATGCCAGAGGTGCTTCTTGGCCTGGGAACCATGCTGGGCGTACTCCTCACCATTACCCTGCGCTTGGCGCAGACCGCCTTTGAGAGAGCCCGTGAGGCCGAACGTCAGCGGCTGGCGCGAGCACTGGAAAGCGCTACTGACGGAGTGTGGGAGTGGGATGTTCGCGCGGGGCACACCGAGAGGAGTCCCAACATCTGGAGGCGTCTTGGCTACGATCCCGAACGGGTTGAGCCTGGGATGGAGGCCTGGACCTCGCGCATCCATCCCGAGGACAGGGAAAAGTACGACGCAGTGATGCGCGCGCACCTTGAAGACAAGAACACGGCGTTCTCCCTTGAGTACCGGGTAAAGGCAGCCGATGGGGAGTGGCATTGGATAGTTGATCAAGGTCGCATTGTTCAGCGAACCGCATGGGGTCAGCCGGAGCGAATGCTTGGCCTGGTTGGAGATATCACCGAGCGCAAACGCGCAGATGCAGTACTCGCGGCAAGTGAGCAGCGCTTCCGCGCGATTTTCGAGAGTGCCATGCAGTTCCAGACGCTCATGGATCTCGATTGCACGATGCTTGAAGCGAACCCGGCAATCCTGGAACTGGGAGGCCTTGGTCGCGAAGACATCAGCGGCCGTCTTCTCTGGGACGCGCCGTGGTGGTCCGAGCAGGCTGACCGCAGAAAGAGTCTGATGGAAGCGTGCAACGAAGCTCGCAACGGCACGACGGTGCGTATGAGCGACGACATCCGCGGTTCAGGCGATCGCGTCGTCTCGATCGAGTATTCGATCAAACCCATCATGGATCACGATGGCCGGGTTGTGCAGCTGTTGTTTGAAGGCCGAGACGTCACCGAACGAAAGCGCGCAGAAGCCGTTCTGCGCGAGATGAACACACTCACCACCATGGGGCGGCTGGCGGCGCATGTCGCGCATGAAATCAACAACCCACTGGCAGGTATTCAGAACTCCTTTCTACTCATCAAGGACGCCATTCCGGAGTCGCATCCGCACTATGCGTACGTAGGTGCAATAGAGCGCGAGATGGCGCGCATTGCGCGCGTAACCCGCCAGCTCTATGAAACCTACCGGCATGGCCAGGACGAGGACGGCGAAGCTTCCATAGCCGTGGAAGCATCGGATGCAGTTAGTCTTTTGACGCAGCTCAACCGCTCAAAGCAGGTTACAATCACGCTCGATACAGACGGTGCGCCGCAAGTGGTACCGATCCCCGGCGCAATTGTGAGACAGACGCTTTTTAACCTGGTTCAGAACGCTGTGGACGCCTCTCCTCCTGGTGGAACCGTTGAGGTAAGAGGTTGGGCCGAAGACGGCCGGTTGAGATTGTCGGTAAAGGATAGTGGTCCCGGTGTTCCGCAGGAGCTTCGGGAGCGCGTCTTTGAACCGTTTTTCAGCACGAAGTCGAACCTTCGCACAGGAGGCATGGGTATAGGACTCTCGCTCGTACGTCGTTCGATTGAGGCGCTTGGTGGCCGTGTCTGGATCACCGACGCAAACGGTCAAGGAGCTGAGAGCAATGGAGTGGCTGGAAGGAGTGCAGGAGAAGGAGACCGAGGGGCAGGGGCGGAGTTCCAGGTGGAGATTCCGCTTTAGACTTTTCACGCAGGTATACCATGACGTCTCGAGGACGAATTCTGCTGGCGGACGACGAAGAGACGATACTCCAGTCGACTGCAGCGTTATTGGGGAGAGAAGGCTTTGAGTGCGCTACGGTGAGCAACGGTGCAGCGGCTCTTGAAGCGGCAGGTACTCAATCGTTCGACCTATTGATCAGCGATCTGGAGATGCCTGGCAACGCTGATCTTGCGCTGGTGAGACAGATAGCGGAGCGCGTCGGCGGGCTACCGGTCATCATTCTCACCGGATTTCCTTCGACGCGTTCGGCGATTGCCTGCATTGAGCTACCTGTAACTGCGTACCTCACCAAGCCTGTACAGTTTGAGGAGCTTCTGGCAAAGGTAGAACAGGCGGTGGCGAGGTTCCGCAGTTATCAGTCGGTGCGCAGCGCGGAGCAGCGGCTCGAGGAATGGCGCCGCGATCTCCATTCGCTGCCGCCATCCGACACCAGTGGAACGGGGAGCGAATCTGTGGATGCATTTCTAACTTTGACGCTCCGGAACGTGATGGGGAGTCTGACCGATCTGCAGCAACTTGGCCGTGCGTTGGCGCAGCAACCTGTGAGTGGTTCGCCGTGCCAGCTGATAAACTGTCCTCGTGGTATGCAGCTACGCGAAGCAGTGCGTGAAACGATCGACGTGCTCGAAGAGACAAAGCACTCGTTCAAGTCCAAAACTCTTGCCGATTTACGCAAGCGTCTCGAACTCGTGCTCGCTCACGGATGAGCTTGGGTCTGGCGCAATGTTTCTGCGGGGCAAGTTCTCTATTGTCCTTTGGTAGAATGTGTGCGCGTAAAAGCATGGGCGTGACAAGAATCACTTGCATAATGCGAGGGACCGGCGTAGTGTGACTGCGCGGCGGGCAACCGCCGCGTTTTTGGCCTCGGGCCAGGCAGCCTTGCCGGGAGAGCGATTCTGGCTCTTCAGTCGAAGGCGCGACAACTCCTCAAAGCGGAGACGTCGCGCCTTTTGCGTTTGTATGCATTGGCAAGTTTGTCCAATCGGGGACAACCGGACGTCAGAGCGTCGATCGTCCGCGGTAGCTCGAACTAAGGAGACCGCGATGGACTCATATCGGATACACGGACACCTCACTGGCTTCAAAGGTCGTCTGAAGCAACAGTGGGGACGGCTCACACACGACCGCCTTGCCCAGCTCGACGGTGCGTGGGACCAGCTCAATGGACTACTGCAGCGTGAGTACGGCATGGCCAAACACGAAGTCGATGCCCAGCTCAGAGTGCTGCGACTGAAATACGAGAACGGCCCATCTCCTGCCGCGGCCAGTAAAACGCGATAGCAGCTGGGTACCACACATTCGGCGAACCCTGCCAGTCACTCCAAACCGCGCAATCCGGCTGGGGGGCCGGAACCCGGTTCAAGGACCAATGTCCAGCAGACGAGGACTCGCCGATACCACTTGCGCCACTTCAAGGGCGCTCCTCCGGAGGTCCAAATGAACAAAGACATCATGGAAGGCAACTGGAAAGAACTGAAGGGAAGGATCCGCGAGCAGTGGGGAAAGCTCACGGACGATCAGCTCGACCAGGTGGAGGGGCGCTGGGAGCAACTAGCCGGCGTGGTGCAAAAGCAGTACGGGATTTCGCGCGACGAAGCCGAGGTCCAGATAGCTCGCTTCAGAGAGAACAACCGATTCTGAAATCGCGGGCCAAACGCTTACGGACCGGGTGCGCAGCCGGTCTGAATCGGGGAGTGGGCGCGGGAGTCTTCGCTGACCGCCCCGAGATAGACGCGCTTCCGGCGCTGCCTCAGGGCGCCGGGGCGCGATCCCCTCAATTCCCAAACGGAGCTCTAACTATGAGAAACATACTCCGCTTTACTTCTCTTTCCATTGCAGCACTCGCTGTTGTAGCCTGCACGCAACCCCGGGACGACCAGATGGTCGAGTCCGAAAGCGCGGGCGATTCGTCGGTGGCAGCATCGCCCAACGTTGCAGCTGCACGTGACAACGCCCAGATCCGCGTTGTAAATGCGGTTCCCGGCGGACCGGCTGTCGACCTCTACGCCGGAGACCAGAGCACCTTTTCATCTGTAGAGTTCAAATCTGTAACGCCATACAGAGAACTCGGCGCCAACCTGCCTCAGTTCAAAATCCTCGAAGCAGGGGCAACGCCAACTTCAGCACCACTCGCCGAAAACCGTGAAGTTATAATCGATGGGATGTTCTACACGCTTGTAGCCATTCCCAACGAAGCCGGTGACGGAGCCGAACTCATGGCCGTAAGGGACGATCCCACCGGCCGTGACTCAACACGTGCACACATCCGAGTCATCAACGCCGCCCGCGGACTCGATGACCTGGACGTGAGCCTGCAGGGTGCCACCTCTCCAATCCTTGACGACGTCGACTTTTCGAGCGAAGCGGGTTTTGCAGACGTTGATCCGGGTACGGTGACGCTCATAGTCACTCAGGGTGACAACAACACTGAACTGCTTCGCGTCAGCGACATTACGCTCGAAGCAGGTAAGAGTCTCACCCTCGTGCTGACACACCCCAGCAAGGGCAGTAACAAGCTCGAAGCCATACGCGTGACCGATACTCCAATGCAGTAGCCCGAACCACCTCGTTGGGGAGAAGCCCGCGACCCTGTGCAAAGGGCGCGCGGACAAAACGGTGGCATCGCAGATAGCGGTGCCACCGTTCTTCGTGCGTGTCATCTCTGCTACTCCCCGTCCCCTCCCTATGGTTGTGGGTGGAGATTACATCCACTCGATTTAGGTTACGCCGCACGTGGCCCTGTCGACCGGCGGCCGACGTCCAGCACGGTCCATACCTCCCTCCCCCCTCCCCCTATCGCGCGCCGTTGACGCCCCTCAGTCGCCGATTCATGGAGAAGTGGCTGGCGCGCGGCAGACAGGCGCCCGGTACACTCGAAGTCATACCAGCGATGCACTCGCCCACGTTGGGAAATGCGCGGGACATCCTGGTCTATCTGCCGTCCTCTTATGGGCGCTCGGAACGCCGTTTTCCGGTGCTCTATATGCACGACGGTCAGAACCTCTTTGATCCCTCCACCAGCTTTGCGGGAGAATGGGGGGTCGATCGCGCCATGGCGCGATCACCACGCAAAGGGCGGCGGGCGATCATTGTAGGAATTCCCAATATGGGGGTCGAACGGATGCGGGAATACTCTCCGTTCTACGACCCACAGCATGGGGGTGGCGCGGCCGACGACTACATCGATTTCATCGCGAACGGCATTAAGCCACTCATCGATTCCAGGTACCGCACATTGGCTGACCGCGAGCACACGGGAATCATGGGTTCATCACTCGGCGGGCTAGTGTCGCTCTATGCCTTTTTCCGATCGCCGTCGCTTTTTGGATTCGCGGGAGCAATGAGTCCAGCGCTGTGGTTTGGGCGCGGACAGATCTTCCCATGGGTGGAGGCAGCGGAGTACGTTCGCGGACGTGTGTACCTCGACGTGGGGACGCGCGAAGGAGAAAAGACATTGGAAAACGCGCGGGCAATGTGCGATCTCCTGGTAGAAAAGGGCTATCGATTGGGCGTAGACATGATGTGGGTGGAGGACAGGGGTGGAATGCATAACGAAGCGGCGTGGGGAAGGCGTCTTCGCAAGGCGCTGCCATTTCTCCTGGCCGGTAACGACGAGGGGAAATGAGCACGCGAGTACCTGGCAAACACCACGTGTGGCACAGTCCGTCTGTAGGTCGAGAAATGCACGTGCGCTGGTTTGGCCACGGTGGCGCTCACCTGCTGGCCTTTCCCACCACGCTCGGCAACCATAACGAGTGGCCTAATCGTTATATGCCGGACGTGCTGCGCGAGCACATTGATAAGGGCTGGATTACGCTGTGGTGTCTGGATCACAACCACGACCTGAGTTGGTACGACAAGACCATTCATCCCGGTGCGCGGGCGTGGCAACACTTGATGTACGACAGGTACATCCGAGACGAGTTTCTCCCTTTTGCGCGCCATGTAAACAACAACCCATTCGTGATCGCGACCGGTGCAAGCTTTGGCGCTTTTCACGCAATGAGCATCGGGCTCCGGAATCCGCACCTTATTCATCGCATTATCGGAATGAGCGGCACCTACGACATATCCGGAATGACAGGAGGATTTTCGGACGGAAACGTCTATTCATGCAATCCGTTTGCGTTTGTACCCAATGAGCATGATCAGTCCAGACTGGAAGCACTGCGGCGCCAGGACATCATCATCGCTATTGGCAGCGGCGACCCTCACTATCAGCAGAACGTTGAGTTTTCGGGTTTGTTGTGGAACCAGGGAATAGGAAACGCTCTTCGCATCTGGAACGGCTGGGCGCACGACTGGCCCTATTGGGAGGAGATGATAGTCAAGTACGTTGGCGGGCACGATTGAGAAGGCGGGCCAAGTCGAACCGATACGTTCAACCCCGAATGGCTTTTATATGAGCAAGCGCATCGGCCTTGTAGTAGGACGCGAGTGGAGCTGGCCTCCGGCATTTGTCGAAGAGGTCAACAAGCGCGATGAGGGAGTGATTGCGGAGTATGCACAGATGGGCGGCGACAGGCATGACGACGCCGTCCCGTACGATGTCTTGATAGACCGCATTTCGCACGAAGTACCGATGTACCGCTCTTATCTCAAGAAAGCGGTGCTCGAAGGAAAGACGGTGATCAATAACCCGTTCATGTGGACCGCGGACGACAAGTTCTTTGAAGCCACGCTAGCTACCAAACTCGGTGTTGCATCGCCAAGGACCGTGCTGCTTCCGAACAAGGATTACGTGCCGGGGATCGTTCCCACCGAATCGCTGCGTAACCTGCGCTATCCACTCGACTGGAAGTCGATCGTGGAGTACGTGGGACTCCCCTGCATACTAAAGGATGCCCACGGCGGAGGATGGAAAGAGGTGTACGTCTGCCACACGCAGGACGAACTGGTGGCCAACTACGACCAGTCAGGACTCCTCACCATGATCGTGCAGGAGTTCATCGAGTGGGACCAGTTCGTGCGCTGCCTCTGCCTGGGTCAGGAAGAGGTCCTCGTTATGCAGTACGATCCCAAGGCTCGAAAGTACGTCGTCAATGACGACTACCTCGAGCGCAATCTCAAGAACCGTGTGGTGCGTGATTCGCTCAAACTTGTGCGCGCCCTTGGGTACGATATGGATTCGATCGAGTACGCAATCAAGGGTGATACGCCCTACGCAATCGACTTCATGAATCCGGCCCCAGACATGGACATCTATTCGCTCACGCCGGGCTACTTTGAGTGGGCCGTAACACATATGGCCAACATGGCAATAAAGTTGGCAAAGAATCCGAGGCAGCAATCGGTCGAAGCCAAGTGGTCGGCACTCTTTACCGCAACACGCTGAGCCGGCAGACCATGGATCCGATTGCGGCGTGGCACGAGCTTCTCACCGATGAGGTAGCAGAGGAGACACACGCACATATCGAAAGCGAGCTTTCACGCAGGGGGCTGGTCTTTGGCGGCCGGGCACTGTGTACGGTATTGCGCCCACGTCTCACCTCGCCCGCTGAAGTGGCTATGCTGCAGCAACGCATCCGACCGCTCATGAGTGCCTTTGAAAAGGCGCATGCAAGGGCAGTGAGCGGCGCCGATTTTCGTGCTCAGTTCGGGTTATTGGACTGGGAAGAGGAGCTGTTGGCTTCAGGTACCGGTTACACCACCGTGAGTCCCACGTCGCGTCTGGATTTTTTCTATGTACCAGAATCGGGCCAGCTGGCTCTAACCGAGTACAACGCGGAAACACCTGCTGGCGCCGCCTATAACGACGCTCTGAGCGACGTCTTTCTGGATTCACGCGCCATGCGCGAGTTCACGAAGGAGTGGGATGTGTTCCCGATGGTGTGCCGGCATGGTGTAGTTGGAGCGATCTTCGAAGCCTGGCGCGAATTCTCGGGAAGAAACAAACGACCACGCATCTGTATCCTGGACTGGGACGACGTACCAACTCGTACTGAATTCGAGCTGTACCGTTCGCACTTTGAGTCACTGGGCCTCGATGCTGTCATAGACGACCCAAGGCGCTGCGAATACAAGTCGGGGCGTCTCTATTCGTGTGGCGCACCGGTGGACCTCATCTATAAACGCGTTCTAATCTCGGAACTCATCGAGACCTGCGGAATCCAGCATGACGTCGTACGCGCCGTTCGCGACCGTGCCGTCTGCATGGTAAATGGTTTCCACTGCAAGGTGCTTCACAAAAAGGCTTCACTTGCGGTACTGAGCGATGAGGCAAATGCAGGAATGTTTGGCAAGGCGGAGCTTGCTGCAATCAAGGACTGCATACCCTGGACGAGGGTGGTGAGTGAGCGGAACACCACGTTCGAGGGTCAGCGCGTTGATCTCCTTCCATTTGTCCTGGAACGACGTGAAATGCTGGTGCTCAAGCCTAACGATGATTACGGAGGCAAGGGCATTACGCTGGGGTGGACGGTAGACTCCGCTGCGTGGGAGCGTGCCGTGCGCCAGGCCGTGGACTCCCCGTACATCGTGCAGGCGCGTGTGGAGGTGCCGAGCGAGGCTTATCCCGCCTGGGTGGACAATGACCTGCAGGTCGCACACCGCATGCTCGACACCGCTCCGTTTGTCACGGGGATGACGCATATGGAGGGAGTCCTCACAAGGCTCTCAACCGCGTCGCTCCTCAACGTCACGGCCGGAGGGGGGAGTACGGTACCCGCTTTCGCAGTTCAACCAGCAAAGTAGAGTTCACGTGGTTCGCAACCAGCTATCACCGGAGTCTGTATGAAGCTTCCCAGCCTGACCATAGGCGTCGAAGAGGAGTACCAGATCATCGATCCGGAGACCCGCGGACTGCAATCCTATATCACGCAGATTCTCGAGGCTGACCACCTGATTCTGGGTCAGGTCAAGCCCGAACTGCACCAGAGCATCGTTGAGGTCGGAACCAACGTGTGCCGGACACCGCAGGAGGTGCGTGCTCAGCTGGTCGAACTGCGCCGCGGCGTAATGGAACTTGCCGGCAGGCGGGGACTCAAGATCGCAGCCGCGGGAACGCACCCGTTTTCGCACTGGGCTGACCAGGAAATTACTCAGCTGGACCGCTACATCGGCACAAAAGAAGCCATGCAGCAGCTCGCCCAGCAGTTGCTGATTTTTGGTACGCACGTGCACATCGGCATCGAGGACAAGGAATTCCTGATCGACGCGTGCAATGTGTCGCGCTACTTTCTGCCACACATACTCTGCCTTTCCACCAGCTCACCCTTCTGGATCGGACGGCTCACGGGACTCAAGTCGTACAGAAGCGCCGTATTCCGCGCCTTCCCTCGCACCGGCGTTCCTCGACTCATTCCGTCATGGGCGGACTACGAACTCTACCTCGATACGCTGGCCAAAACCAATTGTATACCTAATGGCTCAAAGATCTGGTGGGATGTGCGGCCACACCATTCGTTCCCAACGCTCGAGTTCAGAATTTGTGACGTCTGCACCCGCGTCGACGAGGCAGTCTGTATTGCTGCGATCCTCCAGGCGCTGGTTTTCAAGCTGTGGAAGATGCGGCGTGACAATATCACGTTTCGCATTTATCCATCTGACCTGATAGACGAAAATAAGTGGCGCGCCGTTCGTTACGGAATCGACGGCAAACTCATTGATTTTGGCAAGCAGGTTGAGCTGCCGGCATCCACACTGATACGGGAGTTCATCGAGTGGTTCCTTGGCGACGTACTCGATGAGCTTGGTACCCGCAAGGAAGTGGAGTATGCGTTTACAATCCTTGAGAACGGCTCCAGCGCTGACCGCCAGATCAGGGCCTTTGAGACTTCGGGAGGTGACTTGAAGGCGGTTGTTGATCAGCTGATTGTTGAGACCGAAGAAGGTGTGCTAACTACATAAACCAGGAACGCACGATGCTGAATGCTGCATGGCACCGCCAGCACCGGATGCCGGCCCATGCCACGATGGACCAGCGTATCAAATGGCACCTCGATCACGCCAAGGCGTGCGGTTGCCGCGAGATACCTCAAACAGTCAGAAAGGCACTTAAGGAGCGCGGGCTTCGCATTCCCAGCCCCCGCGCCGGGAGAGAGGGGTAGAAGGGTTAACGCGCTTCAATAAATGATGACGCGCCAGAGTCAAGTGATGCATGAAACGTCTGGTGCAGCTAACTTTAAAGGATGCTGACAACACCGATCATCGGCGTAACTACGCAGACGCTCCAGGCCATCGACGGCATTCCCGCCGGCCTGCCCCAGTCTGATGTGATGAACCAGAGGTACTACACGGCGGTGGCACAAGCCGGTGGTGCTCCGGTTCTGATACCCCTGCTCGAAGACGAACTGGAAGCCCTCGAAGCGGTGTACGAGGCCTGCGATGGAATCCTGCTTCCAGGCGGCGTCGATATGGACCCGGTCCACTTTAACGAAAAGCCGCACGACAAACTGGGCCGCACCGACTCGGCGCGAGACAAAGTTGAAATGCAGGTTACACGCTGGGCAGTGCGCGATCGCAAACCGCTGTTAGGCCTCTGTCGAGGGTTGCAGGTTATAAATGTGACTCTGGGAGGGTCACTCTATCAGGATCTGGAGGCACAGTGTCCTGCCGGGCTCAAGCATGACTACTTCCCAACTCACGGCTTCCAGCGCTCCTACCTCGCGCACGACGTTCAGCTTGCTAATGGAACACGCCTGCGCCAACTGATGGACCAGGAGACGATCCCCGTTAACAGCATGCATCACCAGGGAATCAGGACTCTAGCCCCTGGGCTTTCAGCCAGCGCCGTTGCTCCAGACGGCCTGATCGAAGCGGTGGAGTCGCTGGACGACCACTTTCTCGTGGGAGTACAGTGGCACCCCGAAGTCTTTGAAATGAGCGATCCGCAGACGAGCAGACTCTTTCATGCGTTCATAGACGCGGCCCGCAGCTCGCGTCCCCTCCGCATCGCTGTCTGATCTCTCCTGCCTGGTCCCGCTCCTAAAACAGTAACCTAAAGAATGCCTGCGCCGCGTGCTCTCAGCAGCATCCGGCGTACGCTTATGTCGCCCGTGGTGGTCAGCGCCTGCTCAAAGCTCAGCCACTCGCATCTGATGCCCTCGTTCCCTGATGGCGGCGAGGCTTGACTCACTCTGGCAAGGAAACGCAGGTCAAAGTGCAGGTGCTCGGGCTGGTCCCTTCTCGCAGGAATGCGATGGACGTCCACGTCGAACAGGGAATCCCCCAGTACTGCGCGAACTCCCGTCTCCTCCTCGATCTCGCGTTGCGCCGCAATGTGCGGCGTCTGGTCCTCTGGCTCTATGTGACCACCAGGCTGGAGCCAGCCGCCGAGTTTGGGGTGCTCCATCAGCAGCACCACGCGCTCCGACGGCGCTACCACCAGCGCACTTGCAGTAAAGTGTCCTGGTTCGAACTGCTCGCGAGAAAAGGGTTCGGCTGTTCCTTCCAGGAGCAGGAGCATGGCAGCAACATGCTCCGGGGTTTCAGCGTCGAGCTGGCTGAAGTCGGAGAGGAGCCTATGAACCAGATTTGCCCGCACATCGGTAGTGATCAAGCTTCCGCCCGCGCGTCTGTGGGGATCGAGCTTCTGCTCATGCTTCTGTGGTGATCGGTCTTCTGCTCGCGTCGGTGTAGGGATCAAGCTGCTGTCGCCTAACGACGTTTCTTGCGCCCTGTGCCCAGCAATGAACCCAGCACACCGCGCACCAGGGTGCCTGTAACCGCAACTGCGGCGGTGCGTAGCACGCTCTTGCCAACGCTGCTCGCAAGAACCGACGCCAGACCACCCGATGCAGCATCAGCTTGCTTGCTCCTGCCCTTGCCGCCAGAACGCTTTAGGGACTCGTCCTCATCCGGGCGCGCCGCAAGCTGCGCCGCCAGCATCTCTCTCGCGCTCTCGCGGTCGATCGGTGTGGCGTAGCGCCTCACCTGCGGCGTCAGCAGCCTCTGCGCAAATTCCTCGTCTGTAAGAGGACCCATGCGCGATTGCGGCGGAATCATGTGAGTTGCAAACGGAGGCGTCGGCGTGCCGTTGGAGCGGAGACTCACTACCAGCGCTTCACCTGTACCTAAAGACGTGAGCACTGATTGCACGTCGTAAAAATCCGTCTTGGGAAACGTGCGCGCGGCTGCGCGGAGTGCCTTCTCGTCGTCGGGAGTAAACGCGCGCAAAGCATGCTGTACCCGATTTCCGAGTTGTGCGAGCACAGAGTCGGGTATGTCCTTGGGACTCTGAGTGATAAAGAATACGCTGACCCCCTTGGATCGAATCAGCCTGACCACCTGTTCGACCTGGTCCAGCAAGGCGTCACTCGCGTTCTCAAAGAGCAGATGCGCTTCGTCAAAAAAGAACGCGAGCTTCGGCTTGTCCAGGTCGCCGACTTCGGGAAGCTCGTTGTAAAGGCTGGCTAGCATCCAGAGCATAAACGTCGAGAAGAGCGTTGGTCTTTGCTGCACATCCTGCAGTTCCAGAACGCTTATTAGCCCGCGTCCATCCCGCTCCACCTGAAAGAGATCATCCAGATCAAAAGACGGCTCCCCAAAGAACTTCTCGGCGCCCTGTTGCTCGAGTTCGATCATTTCGCGCAGGAGCACACCAACTGTGGCCTTGGACATGCCGCCGTATTCTTTTAGTTCACCAGCGCCCTCGTTGGTGAGGTACTGCAGCACCGCCCGCAGGTCGCTCAGGTCGAGCAGGAGCAGACCCTTGTCGTCGCAGTATTTAAACACCATTGCGAGCACGCTGCTCTGCGTGGCATTGAGACCAAGGACCTTGGAGAGGAGCAGAGGTCCAAAGCTCGATGGTGTGGCGCGTAGCTGTGCACCTTTAGCCCCTGTCAGGCTGAGGAACTCGACCGGGTACGCCGTGGCCTGCCATTTATAGCCGGTGTCCGCCGCACGTTTTGATATCCGGTCGTTGAAGTCACCCGCCGAGCCCATACCGGAAAGGTCCCCCTTTATATCTGCGAGAAAGACTGGTACTCCGGCCGCAGACAGCTGCTCGGCGATGAGCTGGAGCGACTTGGTCTTTCCCGTTCCGGTGGCACCGGCAATGAGGCCGTGCCGATTCATCATCGCCAGAGGAATTCGTACTAGCGGCTGAGGATCGATAGAACCGCTGTGGGTTACGGCGCCGAGTGTGACGGCTGGGCCGGAAGTCGCGAATGCAGAGCTGGCCGATTCGAGCAGTTTGGAATCCATTGATTTTCCGGGGATGGAGCCTGGGTCTCGTCCCAAGCTAAACCGCCACCGGGCGGTGTCCACCGGTGCTGTACGGGGCGAGGCGCGCGGCCTATTCTTTCTGCCATGGACATTGCAGGGAGAAGCGTATGAGTGGCCATGGCCACGGGATGACGCGCCGCGAAGCAGTAGCAGGCGTCGCAGGAATCACAGCCGCCGTGCTGGCATCGCGTTCGACGAGCGCGCAAACGCTACTCGGGCAAGGGCAGGAACGGCCCTATCTGGACGCGGCGCGGCGGACCGAACGCTGGCTCACCAGGCAGGCCATAGAGACTCCGACCGGTCTCACCTGGGCCGCGGATCCTAATGATCCAAAGACTGTTCAGAACAATATGTACTCCGGGAGTCCAGGCGTCGTGCCGTTTTATCTCGAACTGCATCACGCGACCGGCGACGAGGCGGCTCTCAACGTGGCGCAGCGCGCTGCGGACTATCTCGCAAACGTAGCCAACAGTCCCGAGGCTCCCAAGGCATTTGCCGGAGGCGGAGCTGGTCTCTACACAGGGCTTGCAGGAATTGTTTACGTTCTTGAGCGTACAGGCAGAGCCACGGGTAATGCTTCGTACAGAGAGGCGGCGCAGAGCGCGCTCAATCTCTTAAAGCGTCTGGCTCGTTCCACGCGGGATGGCGTGGACTGGAGCGAGTCCAACGACATCATTTCAGGTACTGCAGGCATAGGGTTAACGCTTCTTTGGGCCGCGCGTGCGCTGGGCGACGGGGAGTGTATACCGCTTGCAGCAGCGGGAGGCAGAACGCTTATCGCCAACGCGATGTCTGCAAGGCGTGGGCTCACATGGCCGATTTCGCCCGAGGTTCCGCGTCGTTATCCCAACTTTTCGCATGGAGCGGCGGGTGCTTCGTATTTCCTGGCGTCGCTCTATGAGGCAACCAACGAAAAGTCTTTTCTCGATGCAGCGGTGTCAGGTGCCACGTACCTGCAGGCGGTAGCAAAGGAGACTCCCGGGGGTGGTCGCATGGTGTTCCATAGCGAGCCGGGAAACGAGGACCTCTTTTATCTGAGCTGGTGTCATGGTCCGGCCGGCACGGCGCGGTTAT
>CAZYTS010000008.1:0-42414 GCA_964649855.1 uncultured Gemmatimonadaceae bacterium | reverse complement strand
GCGATATCGATCAGCTTGTCTATCGCAGCGCTATCCTTTTTCTGCGCAAGGACAAAGATCGCCTGCTCCTTCATTTCCTTATCGCCAATTGAATTGTAGACCTCAGCAATTCCCTGAGCGGTTGAGCTGCGGCTCTGCCCGGCCCAGAACAAGGCTTGTTTGCGAAGGTCCATGGGTTCGCCGGCATTCCGCGCCAGATCCAGAAGCCATTTGTCAGCGGCAGCCGTCCGCGACTGTGAGATCGAGAAGATGATCTTGTCCTTCAGCTCACGCTGCTGAACTCGCGAGTACAGCGACATCAGGAGATCACTGTTTTCACCCGAACGGCGCTGGCCGAGCTGGAAGATCGCCTGTTCGCGAACCCTGATTGGAGCACCTTCACGCTGGGCGAGATCGCGCAGCATGTTCGCCGCCCGTTCGCTTCTGTGCTGACCGAGTGCAAACACGGCGCGATCGAGCACTTCCGCATCCTTTTCGTTCTGCAGAATGTCGGCGAGCAGGTCTACCGCGCGCTCATCTCTGATCTGCCCGAGCCAGAACACGGCCTCGGCGCGGATGTCCGACTCAGGATCCGTCTTGACTACATTGAGCAGGATGTCGGCAGCTCTGCTTCCTCGCTTTTGGGATACGAGGAACACTGCCTTTTTGCGAAGGGTTCGAGAGCACTCGTCGCGCCGGGCAAGAGTGCGCTCCAGGAGCGGCAGGGCGTTCTCGGAATCCATCTGCAGAAGCGCATTGAGGGCAGCGACGCGTTCGTCGTCGTTCTCGGAGGGGCAACCGCGGGCCTGGCTGCTGGAGCGCGCGGTAGATGCGCTAGCGCTACGTTGGGCGGCGTTGTTGATCTCGGTGGCGCACTTTTCGTCGCCCAGGCGGGCGAGTTCTCCGCAGACGCGCATCCTCAAATCGCGCGCGTCGCCGAGTACTGCGGCACGTGGATGATTGTTGGTGAGCCTGTCGAGTGAAGACAGCGCTGTTTCAAAGCCTGTAGTGCCACCAACGCGGTACATGGAGTAGGCGTGCCAGTACAGTGCGTCCGCGGCCAGGGAGGCATTGGGGTCGCGTCTCTGGACCTGCATAAAGAGGTCGGCTGCTTCGCGGTATGCTCCTCTCTGGAGCGCCGCGCGTGCCTGGCGGTAGAGCGAGTCGCTTGCCTGATCAGCACTGTAGTTGTAATCAGCGAGCGCTGACAGGGCGCTCAGCTGGGCGAGTCCACCGGTACCCCTGAGTACTGACTCTGTATAAGAGGCAATGGCTCGTCCGGTTTCCGCTACTGACGTAGCGACTCTGGCGATGCTTTCTGCAGTGGTTGCGCGCGCGCTGCGTTCCTGTGCGCTCGCACTCAGCGGGAGTGCAAGCACGTGCGCAACGAGAACGCCGGCAGAAATCCTGGAATAGATGGATAACATTAGTCTTTCTCCTTTAGGTGCCGCTCATCCCGCGCGGCGTAACATTTCTCAGTCGTGTAAGCAGTTCACCACGGTCAATAGCGCCGCTTACGATTTCTTTGTCGTCGGGGCTCGACGCCGCACGCAGCTGAACGATCTGCGCCAGTGTCAGTTCGAGGTCTTCGAGCAAGCGGCGCTGCCTGGTGTCGCTTGCTGCCGGAGAGTCGAGCAGGAGTCTCGTGTCGGTGAGAAGGCTTCGCGCCCAGGCACCGAGTGATGACATCGCCTCCTCTGCATCCGAGGTGCGATAGGTGGTGAGGAGGACTTCGGCCTTCTCAAAGTGATTCACTACCGCGGCGTCATAGAGCTCAGACCCGGTGTCGGGGCGGATGCCGGGCAAGGTGGCAAGGGATGGATCCGTTGCAGCTTCTTGCCGAGTGAGTCGCCCTGCCCCGTAACCCAGAATGAGGAGTAGCGCAGCAGCTGCGGCAAACTGCCCCCAACGTCTCCATTGGGAAGCAAGGTGCAGCCGGCCCCTCGATCCCGTGTTTGCAGTACCTCTGGCCTCGATTGCGGCCCACATCTCCTCGCGTGGGGCCCTGGCAGGAGGTTCGTTGTACGTTTGTGCCGCCTCGCTGAGCCAGGCGTCGAACTTGTCGTTGTCGTTCATGCTGTCCATGCTCCTGCAAAATCTGCTAATGCTTCTCTGAGTTTGCCTCGTGCCCTGAAGAGCTGGGCTTTTGAGGTTCCCGGCTGTATGCCAAGCGCTTCGCCAATTTCATCGTGCGTGTATCCTTCGACGTCGTGCATCAGGAACACCGTTCGGTACCCTGAGGGCAGGGCATCGATTGCTGCATGGAGTTTCTGGCGAAGGTCGGGGTCTGCAAAGCGTCGGGATACACCTAACGATTCGGCGTTTTCGAGCGCCGTTTCGCGACTGTGAATCCGTTTGACTTTGCGAAGTCCGTTGAGTGAGACAGACACGGTGATTGCATGCAGCCAGGTTGCGAACGCTGAGTCACCTCTGAAGTCGGAAAGCCTCTGGAAAGCGCGGATGAAGGCGTCCTGGGTAAAGTCGCGCGCCAGGTCGTCGTCCCCGGCGAGGCGGAACGCCAGCCGGTAGACACGGTCCACGTGCGCCTCGTACAGGTCGCGCTGCGCCTGGGAGTCCCCTTTGGCAGCGCGCGCGATCAGCTCGCTTTCTAGCACCACACCTCAGTCGTTCTGGTTGTTGGAGCGCCAACGGATGCGTCCGTTTGCGACCGCCCTTGGGACACAGGCTGCGGCGCAAGGGTTGGCAGAAATCGCGTTGTGACGGCGTTGTCCACGTTGAAGCTCCTGAAAACTCTCCCCTGCGCCGCAAGGGTTGGCAGAAATCGCGTTGCGACATCGTTGTCCACGTTGAGGCACCTGAAAACCTCTCCCCTGCGCCGCAAGGGTTGGCAGAAATCGCGTTGTGACGGCGTCCGGCGCCTGTATTCTGGTAAAGACTGGTGCGTTGCGGCAGCTTACCGGGGCGCTTCTCGCGCCGACGACCTCTACAATCTGGATCCCAAGTGGCTCGATTGACCCTCAATCCCATTGCTCAGCACACGCTGGCTGACCTTGAAACGCCTTGTCCGTTGGTGGACCTCGACCGAATGGCGGCGAACCTCGACCGGATGGCTTCCTACGCGGTACTGCACGGGCTGGCCCTCAGGCCGCACACCAAGACACACAAGTCACCCCAGGTTGCAGCGCAACAGCTGCAGCTGGGTGCGGTTGGGTTGAGTTGTGCCACGCCGCGTGAGTTGGAGGTGATGTCGGAAGTCACAAATGATCTATTGCTTGCGTATCCGCTGCTTGGTGCGGGCAAGCTTTCGCGCGTGCTGTCTCTGCCCAGGGAAGTGAGACTCACGGTTGCACTGGATTCCATGATCGCCGTGGATCAGCTCGCGCACACGGCCCGTGCGGTGGACAGGGAGGTGAGTGTTTATGTCGAGGCTGACCTTGGCATGAAAAGGGTTGGAGTGCAGTCTCCTGATGAGGCACTCGCGCTCGCGCTACATATAGAAAACAAGCCGCCACTGAGATTTGCGGGGCTGGCGTTTTATCCCGGCCATGTTAGGGAGCACGTCGACAAGCAGGAAGAAGCACTGGCGCGCTTGCGCGACGACCTGGCGCATCTTCTCGATCGCTTTAGCAGAGCGGGAATGGAGGTTCGGAACGTAAGTGGTGGATCAACGCCAACTGCCTGGCGCATGCACGAGGTACCTGGGGTAACTGAAGTGAGACCAGGCACCTACGTCTATAATGATCGGACCACGGCTGCCGTGGGGGCCTGCGGGTGGGATGATTGTGCACTCACGGTGCTGGCAACCGTGGTCAGCACAGCGGTACCTGGACAGGCGGTGGTTGATGCGGGCAGCAAGGCTTTGGGGCGGGAACCGATGCGAGGTGTGGCCGGAGAAGGTTTTGGCGCCCTGCTGGATCGGCCCGAAGTGGTGGTGGAGCGGATGAGCGAGGAGCACGGCATCCTGAATCTTTCGGCAACAGACTGGCGTCCCAGAGTTGGGGACCAGGTGCGCATAGTACCCAACCATGTGTGTATCGTTGTGCACCTCAACGACAACATCTTTGGGGTTCGAGGCGAGCAGTTGGAGAGTTCGTGGCCGGTCAGCGCCCGAGGACGGGCTGCTCCCCGAGTACTTCGCTGAGGACGGGCACGTTCAACCTTACGGCAACGCGCACCTCGTCTGAAATGGCGCCAAACAGTGGACTGTAGGCCAGGAGTCCGCGGGGTTTGCCAACTCCAAAGACGCTGCGATCGAGCGTGAACTCCGTAGCCAGGCTCATGGTCCCAAGTGATGCATTTTGCGCTTTGTCTAGCAGACAATAGAAGCCAACAAACTGCTCCACTCCGCGCAGCGATATGGTGCCTTTGACAGCAAGGCTGCCGTTGTCGCGGACTATAGTAGAGCTGCGAAATGAGATGCAGGGAAAGCGTGCCGTGTCGAGAAAGCGCACCCCGCGAAGGTGCCGGTCTCTGAGGCTTATCCCTGTTCGGATGCTGTCGGCGTCGATGTCTATGGCAACCACTGTCTCGTCCAGGCCGTAGTCGCCTACACTAACTACTCCATGCGCTGAAGCAAAGCGGCCTGTCACGGGAATAAGCCCGAACCACCTGACAAAAAAGGCTACCTCAACGTTCTTCTGATCCAGCTGAATGGTACGATGTCCCGCCATGTCGCAAAACGATTCCGGATAAAAGAGGAACACCGCCGCCGACCACTAGCCTGCTCCACCCCCACGGGTCGGACGACGGTGCCCCCTGTTATCCAGGACTGACGCGAGCCTTGTGGGCTCATGCATCGGCCGCCCGTGCTTACCCTCGGACGATCGCTGAAGCGCTCTGTTTACTCGGTGGGGGGCGAGTAACGCGACTGACTACGGTCAGTCACGATGACAGGAACGTACCCGGCCCCTGTGCGCTCTCTCAATGCAGGTGCGATGAAACCCGCTATTCGCCCGTCGAATGTGTCGAGCCAGACGACGGAAAGAGGCGAGCACTATCGGGCGTCCAGTCCTCTTTTTGCCGGATCACCCGATGCAATGACTTGCTTACACTACCCTTCAAGCAGCGTCTTGACCCGTGGTCTGTAGCTTTTCCCGGTTTGTAGTCGAGTACCGTCGCCCAGCACAATCATCCAGTCGCCCTGGAACCATGGATGGAATTCTCTGATCCGTTCGGTATTGACTATTGTCGATCGGTGAATGCGCACAAAGCGATCTTTGGGAAGACGCTGCTCGAGCTGCGACAGGGTAGTACGATGTTCGTAGACGTGCTTGCCGAGGTGGATACGTACAAGGTCACCGGCAGCTTCGACCCAGTCAAAGTCCTGCATACGAAGGTAGAGCAGGCGTTCGCCCACCTTGACCGCCAGCCGGTCAGCGCCTGCTCTCACCGAAGTCAACGCCTCAACCGCCTTGACAAACTGCTCCGTGCCTGATTGTGTCGCGGCATTTCTGACAGCTCGATCAATCGCACGATTAAAGCGAGCACGGTTTACCGGTTTGAGTACGTAGTCCAGCGCGTGAGCGTCAAAGGCTGCGAGCGCATGCTGGTCGAACGCCGTAACGAACACCGTGGTCGGCATCCTGTCCGCGCCAATGAGTCGCACGACCTCAAATCCGTCGCGTTCCGGCATCTGGATATCCAGTAAAACGAGATCGGGCGCGTCCGCCAGTATTCGCTCGACGGCGGCTATCCCGTCGCCGCATTCCCCAATCACAGTCACGTCGTCGCGGGCTTCGAGCAGAGATCGCAAATGATCGCGCGCCAGCGGCTCGTCGTCGACAATCATGACGCGAAGTCGTTTACTCATGACGCGAAGGGCTGCCTGCTCAGCGCGATCGTATCCACCGGCTCGGTGTGCCAGGGTATGCTCATCAGAATGCGAAAACCAGGAACAGCATTGCCGGCCTCAAGGCTGTGATTGCTTCCGTAGAGCGATTGCAGCCGCGCCCTCGCGTTGGCCAGACCGACACCTTCGCGCCTGGGTACGAGTTCGCTCTCACCCACTCCGTTGTCCTGGACCGATATCACGAGCTGCTCGCCAGACCGGCTAGCGTGCACCTCAACGCGTCCCGCTGCCGCACGCGGCGAAAGTCCGTGCTTGATGGCGTTTTCCACAAACGGCTGCAGAATCAGGTTTGGCACTAGCGCACGTTCCGTATCTGGTGTGACGTCTATCAGGACGGCTAGCCTATCCTGAAAACGTACCTGCTGTATTTCAACGTAATGCCTGAGTACCTCCAGTTCACGTGCGAGTGTTACCTCCTGCTCCCTGGCGCTACCCAGTGAAAACCGCAACAGCTCGCTCAACCCCGATACCATCCGTTCGGCCCTTGCGGGGTCGCGATGCAATAGCGCTGTTATTGCGTTAAGTGTGTTGAAGAGGAAGTGTGGCTGCAACTGCAACTTGAGCGCCTGAAGCTCACTACGATCAAGACGGTCCTTGAGAGTGACTCCACGCTCGCTTGCTTCTGCGTATCCCACCGCCAGCCGCTCCTGCCACCTCGTGGCGTATGTGGCTACGGCACCCGCGCATGCAAGCAATAGCAGCTTCGCCCCTTCATCGAGCGGTGAAATCCCCGTGGACGCGCTCGCCAGAACCGGGTCCATGATCACCTTCAATCGCCCACTGATGCCTAACGAAATAACGAGCACCGCGTACTCGACCACGACCAGTGCCGAAACAAACGCGGCCTTGCGTGTCGACGAGGCGATTGGAAGTCCGGCCAGAATTACAAAATACGCGGCCAGAATCGGAGTCTTGAGCGCCAACGCCGGTGATTCAGCGATTGCGTAACCTCCCAGAATCGCCGTTGCCGCCGTTATGTCTACAATCGGGTTGACTATGCCGAGCCAGACCGGGAGCCTCTCCCGCCGATGTAGTATCAACTGCTGCGCCACTGCCCACGCCAGTGCTGGTGCAAGAACCAACACGTTCACCCGATTGAGCTCCGACGACAGAATCGGAGCGTAAGCCGCAGCTGCGATCCCGAGCAGCATCAACACCAGGAGCCGAACGCGGTTGAGAAAGCGTTCGGCGCGATCCCGCTCCAGCGCCAGTACCGACAAAGCGGTGGATGCGGCGGGGGCGTCCCTCACAGGGTCCAGTAGTATCACGCCTTCACAATGCGGGGTTATGCCGTCGCGCGCGAGACCCGCCAATCCCTCCACACTGCCTGCTTTCGCGTGCGCCAGATCACTCAGCATCTACTACAAGGGTCACCGCTCGACACCCTATTCCCGACAACCCGCACTTCAATCAACGCTCCCCTCAAGGGGAGTTGCTTGGCGTCTCTCCCGTCCGTCATTGCGAGGGGCCCACAACTATAAAGAGTGTCAGCACTTACGGCATCCAAAAGAGAGCTAGCGCGGTCCCGGAGACAGCGCGAGAGCGGCATGACCCTGGTCGAATTGGTCGTGGCGCTGACTCTGCTTGCCATTGCTGCCAGCCTGGTGGTTCCGGCTCTCCTGACGCCGGACCAACCACAAGTGGGGCTGCAGGCCGTAGTTAGCAGAGCGCGAGATCTGGCCGTTGCGAGGTCTCAAACACTCGAAGTGAAGGTTGCCCGGAATGGTACCTACCAGGTGAGCATGCTTTCCGGTGGCACACCGCTGATCGGCGGCGCCATCGATACTCCGGCGAGCTCGGCGCACTTTATCATCACGCCACTCGGTGCATGTCTCGTCAAAGCCGCGGATCCAAACGCAGCACATTTCGCTGACACGGCCCGCTGCATCCTTGCCAACAGAGGGGCTGCATCATGAACCTCCTCGAGGCTCTCGTGGCGCTGGTAATACTTGGCCTGGCCACCGTCGGCTACCTGGACGTCTTTCAGACAAGCACGCAATCTGTAGGCTCTGCCGCTGCCTGGACAGAGACCGTCGCAGTCGCGGAGTCGGCGATGGAGGAGGTTCTGGCGGGAGTACAACCCGAGCCACGACTGAACGGCTATCGCAGTGACGTGCGCGTGGAACCGTGGCAGGAGGGTTTGAGCGAAGTCACCGTTCGCGTGACCTCTCCCAGTGGAATGGCCTTTGAGATCAGACGTCTGGTGGAGTCGAGCGCTCGATTGGAGCCCCGGGTAGGCCTGCGATGAAACCACGGCGCGGCTTTACCCTTCTCGAAATCTCCGTAGCCCTTGTGATAACAGCGCTCGTAGTAAGCCTTGCTTATGCTGCTTCGCAAGCGGGAATCGATACCGAGGGCAGGCTCGAAGTCCATCGCTCAAAAGGCGAAAGTCTGACCTCTGTACGCGCGCTCGTCGGCGACGCGCTACGGCACGCGGTTCAGGGCGTCCGCGGTGGTCCGCCAACCTTTGAGATTGTACGGCGACCTTCGCTCGAAGGCGACTCCATCGCATTTCAGACACGGGGCATTGTGCCACCACTCGGCACCTCCCAGGTCTGGACGGCATCGCTGTACGTAAAGAACGGAGTGCTGACCTTTCAGGCTTGGCCGACGCACGGTGGCGAGACCGTTCATAACGTTGTGGCAAAGGTCCACGATATCGCGACGATGCGTGTCCAAACGTTAGGCAGGGCACAGGGAGGAACGTGGAGTGACCAGTGGGACGACCCAAGCGTTACTCCACAAGCCGTGCGAATAGAACTGAGTAGTACTGCGGGAACGAAGTCAAACGACCTGGAGCCTCTTATCGGGCGAATTGGACTGGAGCGCATGCCATGACACCTGCCATGCTGAGGTCCCGAAGGGGCGTTGCTCTGGTACTGGTGCTCTGGATCCTTGTGATTCTTGGAGCTATCGGCGCGGCAGTCATTTCCGGTACGAGAACTTCGGTTTCCCTGGCTTCCAATGCGCGAGCTCGGGTGGCCGCACGCTACGCCGCCGAAAGCGGGGTTCAGGCGACCGTCGTTCGGATTGAACGCGAGATCTCGTCGCGATCCGTGAGTGAGCGAAGCGAGTGGTTAAACGGGCTCGAAATGAGTAATGCAACCGGCGATTCGACACTGCTTGGTTCTGCGCGCTTTGCAGTTGCCATCGTGGATCCCAGTGCGCGTCTCGACGTAAATCGGGCACCAGCAGAAAAGCTGGCTACACTTTTTGCGCGCTTCACCGATGTCGCACGTGCTAGTGAGATGGCGCGTGCGATCCGTTCGTACGTTGAGCGCGGAGAAGAAGGACGAACACGCGGACCGATTACGCGAACACTGAGAAGTCTCCAGGAGCTTAGGGAGCTCTCGGGAGTTGATTCCGTCGCGCTCGAAAGGGCCGCGCCCTACCTGACGGTAGATGGCGACGGCACCGTCAACGCCTCCACCGCCTCAGCGCCCGTTATGGCCGCGGCCTTTGGAGAGCTCACTACTGAACCTAAAAGACTAGTGATTGTGAGCCGAGGTTGGCTGACAGGCCACCCTCTCACACATGAGATCCAGGCCGTGTATGCGATTTCTGCAAACGACCTCGTGCTCACAAACTGGCGGGAGCAGATACGATGAGCCGTCGAGTCGGAATCGAGCTTGGCGCTGCTCATTTGCGCGTTGTAGAGCTCAAACGCTGGGGTGATGGCGTCGCGCGCACGTTCGAAGTTGCGTGGTCACCCGAGGAACCAGCGCTCGCACTGGCAGGCCTCCGCAAGGAGATTCCCAAACCGGCGTCGATCGCCGTAGCTGTGGGACTGCCCTTCCTGCGCATTGCCCGCGTTGAACTTCCCCCAGCTTCAGCCGAAGTGCGCGACCAGATCGTGGCGCTGGAACCGGAACGATTCTTTGCCACGCGCGACGAGCTGATCGTGGGTGTTGCCCCCAACACTCCCCTGGCTTTTGCCACTCCTCGCACCTGGCTGGATCGTGTACTTGCCGTGGTGAGCGAATGGGGCGTTGTCGAGCGAGTAGAGGCGTCCCCCATTGCTGCGGCTACGTCGTTGGGCGCTGTCACAGGCGCCTACGCGTTGGAAGCAGGAGACAACGAGATGGGCCTTGTTGTCCTGGAGGAGGGAGCCATTCAGACCGTTCGCCGCACGCGAGATGCAGCCGGCGCAGTAGGTTCGCGAGACGCGGGCTCGCTGGACATGCGCTACTGCGCGGCCCATGGAGCAGCGCTTCGCGTCGAGCAGCCCGTCGCCGGCTCCCTTATGAGTGCTCCTTCGCGCAGGGCCGTGCGGCGACGCGCCTTGTCGCGAGTCGTCCTCGCTACCGCTGCGGCAGCCGCGGGAGTGGCATTTATGGGATGGTCACTGGATCGGTCCAGAGAGCGACAGCTTGTCGCACTTGAAGCAAGGGCTCAGGAACTGACAAATCAGGTGCAGCCCTCACTAGAGGCGCAGTCTCAACTCGCTTCGATCGAAGCGGAGCAGAGCCTCATTGGAAACGTTCTCTCTGCTCGACCCAACCCGGCGGCAGCGCTGGCGGCAATCAGTACGCTCCTGCCAGACGATGCCGTGATACAGAACGCGCGTTTCGTCGGAGATCAGTGGCAGATCAGCGGCACCGCCAGCGACGCTGCAGCGCTGGTACCACGCTTCGATGCTGACGCGCGCTTTGACAGCGTGCGCGTACTCGCCGCCATCTCGCGCTTTAGAGACGGTCAGCGTTCGCGGGAAACATTCTCCATCGCCTTCCATGTTCGATCAGCTCCTTAAGCCGCGCGAGAAGCGCACGGTTGCTTTGGCTCTTGGCGCGCTCCTGTTAGCTGCGATGCTTGGGCTTGTGGTCATGCCGGCTGCACAACGCTGGAAGGCTCGCGAGGCAGCGATCGATGCTGCACGGGAGCGAGTTGCACGACTCGAAGGTCTTAGAGAATCACAGGACAACATCATCGCTACGGCTTTTGCGCGACTCTCCACTGGCGCCCCGCTGCAGGTAATTCGCGGACGCACATCCGCGCTTGCCGCTTCGTCGCTTCAGGCCGCGCTGCGCGAGTACGCGAGACTAAGCCGAGTGAGCATCACTCGTTTGGACGTTGCACAAGAGAGGGATAGTAGCAGCACCAGCATGGGTGCTCGTGGAATTCCTGCGACGATCTCGGCGGTTACAGACATCTACGGCCTCGCCGACTTTTTGAGCCGAATCCAACAGGGTGTGGTGCTACTGGAAGTCCAGGAACTGAGTGTGGCACCGAATCCTGTACTGCGCGGGAACTTGCTGCAGATATCCATCGTTGTCAGGGCTCCCTTTATTCTGGAGTCGGCGTGATGCGCGGCATACGGACTCTGGTCTGGTCGATCGCAGCGCTATCTGCAGTTGGCGGAGCACTGCTATGGGTGCTTCCTCCCAACACGAGCGCCGTCGCCCTGTCGCCGGCCATTGCGCCCGGGGGCACTGCGTTGCCGCAAGCAGCTATCGACACCTTGTCGGCAATGGAGATTGCCCTGGCGAACGTATTTGACGCAACCCGCACGCCACCTACGCGTCGCTACCTGCCCCCGGAGTTCGGTTTGGACTCCGCCGCCGGGATGGTCGAGGGTTCTTCGCCCGATGCTGGTTCAATGTCAGGGCAGAGCGACGGCCTGCCCAGGCTTTATGGCACAGTGTTGCTCCCGACAGGATCTAAAGCGCTACTACATCTTGACTCTTCCGATCTCGGTCCCCGCCTCTATTCGGTGGGTGATCGTGCTGCAGGCTACAGAATCATTTCGATCTCCCCCCGCAGCGTCGTTCTGGCAGCCAGCCAAGGACGACTGACCCTGCGGCTAGACAATGAGGAAATGCGGCCATGAAACGGGCCAACTATCTGCGCTGCCTGGGCGTGGCGGCGCTCCTGATGTGGCCGCTCAGGCCTGTCCATGCGCAAGGCTCGCGCCTGGACTTTAGAGACGCTCCCCTTGCCGACGTCGTACGCTCACTTGCCAATGCCATTGGGTTGAGCGCTCTCGTGACTGATAGCGCCGAAAAGCGCGTCTCGTTCTCGACCGTTGGACCCGTGTCGCAGAGCGACATTCCACGGATACTCGAGTCGATCCTGGAAGCCAATGGATTGGTACTCATCCAGCAGGGAACCGTCGCCCAGATCTACGCGATCGACAAGGCACCTAAAACCGGACAGGTGCGCTTTGGCATGGAGATCAGCGATCCGCCTCCGCTGGGGCTTGTCACTCAATTGGTGCCGCTGCAGGCCATTCGGGCAGACGAGGGAGCAGCGGCCCTGCGTCAGATTGCCGGCCCGCTGGCCAGTATCGAGGCAGTCGCCCGCTCAAACGCGTTGCTCATCACCGACCGCGGCTCCAACGTGGCCCGCTACCTCGAAGTGCTGCGCCAACTGGATGCGAGCTCCCAGGGCGAATCGGGACTCAGGACCTTTGTCGTTCCACTCAAATACGCCAATGCTGCAGATCTTGCGCAGTCCCTTGGCATGCTTTTTGGTATTAGCGTATCTGGTGAAGGACAACGCAATCTCGACGATCTCAGCCTCTCTCGATCACTTGATGCGTTCCGCCAACGAGAGACCGACGCCTTTCGCATGAGGCGCGACCTTCAGTCTCCCATAATTGTAAACCAGCCGGCGACCTCCACGAGCAGCGTGCGGGACTCGTCCGGACAGGGTACGGGAGCGCTCGTGGGCCAGACCACCGTTGTACCACATGGCCCGTCAAACTCCCTCCTCATTCGTACGGCACCGCCAAACTTTCCGCTGCTCCAGGAGACCGTGCAGGCGCTCGATGTCCGCCCTGCGCAGGTGCTCCTGGAAGTCACCGTTGCAGAAATCACCCTTGGGACCGGCGATCAGTTCGGCGTCGACTGGAGCACCGTGGGCGGAAGTACGCGCACCTCGTTCGGTGATCCAGCAACTGCAGATTCGTCTTCGCTGCGGGATTTCGCGGTACGCGTCGTCACCCTCAGGAATGCCAACGTCCGAGCAATTCTGCGCGCCCTCTCCACCAGATCACAGGTCAAGGTACTCTCCACTCCTTCGGTAGTCGCGACGAATAATCGCGAATCCCGCATACTCGTGGGCAGCAGAGTGCCGTTTGTAGCATCCCAACGACTCGGTAACGACATAGCCATCGATCGATCTGTCCAGTACGAAGAGGTTGGCACCTCGCTCACGATTATCCCCACCATCAATCAGGACGATTACGTCAGCGTGCAGATCCTGCAGGAAGTCAGTTCGCTCACGACCCAGACCATCCAGTCGGCGCTCAATGCACCCGTAATCTCCACGCGTGAAGCGTCGACTCGCGCTGTGATCCGGGATGGACAGACTGTGGTGATTGCTGGGCTTATTGGTACGTCGCGTGAGGACATCGAGAGCGGAATTCCCTTCCTCAAGGACATTCCTATCATGGGGAACCTCTTCAAACGGCGCAGCATCGCCCGTAACCGTACCGAAGTTGCGATTTTTGTGACTCCCTACATCGTGCGCAATGACGAGGATGCGGACGAGTTGCGTGAACGTGTGCGCGATCGAATGAACCGCCAGTTGCCCGGTGCAGTACCGGACTCGCTTGGCACGACGCTCCGGAAGCCGCGTTAGGCAGCCGTGACCGCGACACACACTGCCCCAGACACGCTGCGACACGCGGCTCAGGGTCCGCTCGCCGCGGAGCTCTCGTCGCGCTTTCTGGAGGAATACTCCCTCCTTCCACTTCGCGTCGACGAAGACGGTGTGGTTATTGTGGCATGTGGCCGAGTTCCGGATGAGACTATTCTGGACGAACTCGCTCGCACCTTTGGGCGCGCGGTACGAACGGTTGAAGCTCCGCACAACGATGTGCAGGCAGCAATAATCAGCGCTCGTTCAGCCGATTCAGACGAACTATCGGTCCTCGCCTCTTCAGACGACGACCTTGGCGACCTTCGCGCACAGGCAAATGATCTCCCCGTAGTCCAGCTCGTCAACTCGATGCTGGGCGACGCCATGCGCACCGGCGCGAGCGACCTCCACCTCGAATCGTCGCGCGAAGGACTGCGCGTACGCATGCGCATGGACGGCGTCCTGCGGGACGTGGCAACCTACGCGCTGCAGTATCAGTCTGGGGTTGTCTCCCGAATCAAGCTCCTCGCCGGGCTCGACATCGCCGAACGAAGGGTGCCTCAGGACGGACGCGCACGAGTGAGACTCAATGGGCAGGAAGTCGACGTGCGCGTGTCGACCCTTCCTGCGCTCCACGGTGAATCAATCGTGCTTCGAATGCTCGATCACGCCGGCGGAGCGCGGGATCTCGCGTCGCTTGGGCTCCCGCTGCAGATCGAAGAGTCGCTCTCCCGCGTCATCTCGCGCACAAGTGGACTAGTGCTCGTCACAGGTCCGACTGGTTCGGGAAAAACCACGACTCTTTACGCTGCACTGGACAGACTCAACGCGCCGGGTGTCAAGATAGTTACGGTCGAAGACCCTGTTGAATACCAACTCAAGGGAATCACACAGATTCCGGTTCACCGCAAAGCCGGTTTGGATTTTGCGGCTGCGCTGCGCTCGATACTGCGTCATGACCCCGACGTGGTAATGGTGGGCGAAATGCGTGATAGAGAAACCGCGGAGGTCGCGATTCAGGCCGCATTGACCGGCCACCTGGTCTTTTCCACGCTCCATACCAATGATGCCGTTTCCGGCATCACTCGGCTTTTAGACATGGGGGTTGCACCGTATCTGGTGTCTGCCACCGTTCAGGCCATTGTTGCACAGCGATTGGTGCGCGTCCTATGCAGCTCGTGCAGAGTGCAGCGGGAAGATGGACGGAGTTGGAAGGCAGTGGGATGCGAGGCCTGCGCTCACTCCGGCTTCAAAGGCCGAACGGGACTTTACGAGCTTTTTGAGCCAAATGAAGAAATGCGTCGCCTCATTGTTGCGGGAAGGCCGGCTTCGGAGCTGCGCAGCCTGGCGCGAGCAGATGGCATGATATCGCTCAGCGAATGCGGGATGGAACTCGTCAGGCGGGGCGAAACTTCCGCTCAGGAAGTGGCTAGAGTCTGCGACGCAGGTGCACTGGCATGAGCGCCGCATGGAAGTACCGCGCTGCTGCTGCGGGCGGCCAGGTCGTCGAAGGCGTGGTTCAGGCTGCAAACGAACGGGCTGCGCGCGACGAACTGCGTCGCCAGACTCTCGTTCCTATTGAGGTGCAGAGTTCAGCGCCCGTGACCGCAAGGCGGAATCTCTTAACGCTCAATCGTAAGCTCGAAGCAGCCGCCGTGGCCATGCGTGCACTTGCCACTCTGGTCTCCGCCGGAACCACTCTCGACGTCGCACTGGACTTTGCAGCGCGAGAGAGTGACGACCCGCTCGTCGCAGGCGCACTGGCACAGGCCAGACGCGACGTGCATGGCGGCTCCTCGCTTGCCAACGCCTTTGCGCAGCACACCGAGATCTTTGGCAAGCTGGCACCCGCCATGGTGCGCGCAGGCGAGGAGAGCGGATCGCTCGGCGCATCGTTGGACCGCCTGGCCCAGCACATGGAAAGGGTGCGCGATCTGCGTGCCCAGCTGCAGAGTTCCCTGATCTATCCGGCACTGCTAGGCGCAATGGCGAGTTTGGGTATCGTCGTTATGCTCATGTTTGTGGTGCCGAGGTTCGTTGGGATGCTTTCGAACTCGGGCGTGGCACTGCCGTTGTCGACCAGAATCCTCGTGGGCGTGAGCAACGGCTTCACCAGCCTATGGTGGTTGTGGGTCGGTATTGTCGCCGTTGGAGCATTGCTCGGCACGCGCCTGAAAAGCTCACCGCAGTTTGTATCGCGTTGGCACCGCATTCGCCTTGGATGGCCTTTGGTTGGAGATCTGGAGCGACGACTCTGGACGGCGCGCTTCTCGCGGTCACTGTCGATAATGCTTGGAAGCGGCGGGCGACTCATGGCGAGCCTGCGTGTTGCGCGTGAGAGTGTTGGCAACGTGGCAATGGCGTCGTTGCTCGACAGTTCGATAGCAATGATCGAACGTGGAGAAGGGATTGCCAGATCGCTCCACGGCGTTCTTCCTCCGCTCGCGGTCCACCTGCTTGGTGTTGGCGAACAATCCGGCGCGCTGGATGAGATGGCCGGTCGAATAGCCGATACGTTTGATGGAGAGGTTCAGCGCTCGTTACGGACTGTTGCCGGGCTTGTAGAGCCCGCGCTGATTCTTGTCTTTGGCGGCATTGTAGGGTTTGTCGCGCTAGCCATGCTCCAGGCCATTTACGCCATCAACGCCGGAGTCCTCTGAGAGGTCACTATGACTACGAAGCATACATCACACAATGATTGCCATGTGGATCAGCGAGCGCTGATTCGTTTGCAGCCGCATTTCAGAGCCAGGGCTGGGCTCACGCTACTCGAGTTGATCGTGGTGATAGTTGTATTGGGCCTGCTCGTCGGACTGGTGGGGCCACAGATCATGGGGCGGGTTGACGACGCCAAAGTCACTGCTGCAGGGACGCAGATGTCGCTAATAGGGACTGCGCTGGACAACTACCGTTTGGACAATGGCAACTATCCTGCATCAGCGCAGGGTCTGGCGGCGTTGCGTGTGCGTCCTTCGGCAGGAGTACCGCCTATGAACTGGCGTGGTCCTTACCTGCGAAAGGAAGTGCCGCTGGACCCCTGGGATCGCCCTTACGTCTATGTAAGCCCTGGCGAGCGCAATCCTGGCAGCTACGATCTGATGACCTTTGGACGTGACGGAAAGCCCGGTGGCACCGAGCTCGACGCGGACATTGTAGGCCAGTAGACCGCAAGGATCGTTGCATCCTGCGGCGCGAGCAGAATTTGTATTTGTGTCGTTGCGCACGCAGATGGTGAGATGTTGAACAGTTTTTGTCATCGTCTGCCAAACCGCACCTGTACTCGTCGTGAGCCGCGCCACCGCGCGACGCAGTGGGTTGGTATTTGCGTTGATCCATGCAGGTGCTCAACCGACAACTGCTTACCTCCATCTCCACTGGGTCGTCCGGGGTCGCTCTGGCGTGCCGCAACGCTCGGTCTCACTGACCGATTCGTCCGCGGTACGCCATGGCGTCCGGATCCCAAAGCTGAATCTGTATGAGCGAACCAAACGGATCGTCCAGCGCAGCACTTGATCAGGAACGTGTCAACGAACGACACAGCCGAAGGCGCTTCTTTGCCCTGGGCGCCTCGCTGGCGGCCGCCAGTGTCGCACTGCCACGTCAGAGCAAAGCACAGCAGTCACAGGGTCGCTCCGCCGCACGCGGAATGGTCAAGCGCTTATTGAATGAGACCCCCGACCCCAACTTCAATCCATTCAAGAAGCAGCCCACGACCAGTGCCGGCTGGGACAGCACCCTCACGCGCCTGGTGCGCCGTGTAACTAACGGCATAACGCAGGACGAAGTCCAATTAGCCAAAAAGCTCGGCTTCCACGGATATCTTAACTATCATCTGTCGCCTTCCAAGATCGACGACCGGCAGACGCAGAATTTTGTGGGCAATAGCTATCCGCTGCTGAGCCAGACAGTCGACGAACTATATAATCTCGATCAGAACGACACGATGAATCAGCTCATCGAGTCGTCCGTGTATAGAGCCGCCTTCTCCAAGCGGCAGTTGTATGAACGTATGGTGGAGTTCTGGAGCGACCACTTTAATATCGCCTGGAACGAGGTCCGCTATCTCAAGGTCGTAGACGACCGCGATGTGATTCGCAAGCACGCACTCGGCAAGTTTGGCGACTTGCTCAAGGCTAGTGCGCACTCACCTGCGATGCTCGAGTACCTGGACAACACCCGTAACCGCCGCACGACGCTCAACGAGAACTATGCTCGTGAGATTATGGAGTTGCACACCATGGGTGCCGACGGCGGCTACACGCAGACCGATGTTCGTGAGCTGGCCCGTTGTCTGACCGGCTGGACCATGTCGGGTCGAGGCGTCTTTAACTTCGATCCCAATGGCCACGACTTTGGGGAAAAAACCGTGCTCGGTCAAACGATTCCATCGATGCCCGCGAGCGCAGGTGAGCAGGGCAAGGAAGATGGCGACTTTATGCTCGACGTGATCCTGGCTCATCCAAGCACTGCGCGCTTTGTCTCCAAAAAGATGCTGCGCTTTCTGCTGCAGTACGATCCGTCGCCCGCTCAGGTAGACGCCGTTGCAGCGGTATATACGGCTACCAAAGGCGATATCCCTTCCATGGTTCGTGCCGTATTGTCGCCTGGTAACCTCAACGCGTCGCCACCCAAGTACCGGCGCCCATATACCTTTGTGCTCGCTGCACTTCGCGGCGTCGTGAATCCCGGAGCGGTAGCACAGGTCACCACCGTGGCTGGCCGCTATCTGCGCAACCTCGGTCAGCCGATGTTTGGGTGGCAGCCGCCAGATGGTTATCCCGATAGGGCCGACTACTGGGCTGGGGGTGTTCAGCAGCGCTGGAACTTTGCGACCTACATAACGACAACCAACTCGGCAGAAATGTCGATGGAGCTTTCCCGCTTTTACAATAGCCAGGAAGGCGCCGTCAATACGCCTGAGAGCGTGATCAACGGCGTTTCCCGACACCTTTTTGGCGGCGAGATGCCGGAAAGGCTGCGCGCTCAGCTCATGACCTATCTCAGCGCGGGTAACCTTTCGGTCAACAGAGCGCGTGAAGGCGTGGCTCTGGCAATCAGCTCTTCCACTTTCCAGTGGGTGTAACCAGGAGCATACGATGAGTCATTCAGAACACGACGCCTGCGCCTGCAACGAGTACAACGAACTCACGAGTCGCAGAGAGTTTCTCCTCAGGACCGGAGAGATCGGTGGTGCGGCGATTTTCGCCTGGTCACATCCTGAGTGGCTACCCCAGGTTTCCTTTGCCGACTCGCATGTCTCTGATCGCGACGTCATAGTCTCGATATTCCTGCGCGGCGGCGCAGACGGTCTCTCGCTGTGCGCTCCTTTTGGCGATCCGCTGTACTACAGCGGCCGGCCAACTATTGCAATACCACGCCCAGATAGCTCCAATGCGCAGCGTGGTATCGCGCTCGATGATTTCTTTGCGTTGCCGCAGGCGATGCGTTTTATCCAGCCAGCGTATGCAGCAGGTGAACTCCTGGTCATCCACGGCGCGGGACTCACCTACAACACGCGCTCGCACTTCGACGCGCAGCACTACATGGAGCTGGGCAAGGCCAACGATCCGAGTGTGAACTCAGGATGGTTAGGCCGTCACCTCGCGACGTCTACTCCTGTTCGTGCGGGTTCTACGCTTCGAGCCATTGGGATTTCCGATGGTCTCCCCGAGACACTCAAAGGCGGTCCGCTCTCGGTGCCCATGACCGATCCGGCCAATTACGGTCTTGCCGGCTCGGGCTCTACGCGCGAGGCGCGCACGGCGTGGCTTCAGGCTGACTACGAAGAGACTCTGGAACCCGCCCGTAGCGGAGCGCTCGACGCCATCAGCACCATCAACCTGCTGCGCTCTCTCAATATTGGCGCCTATGCACCTGCCAATGGCGCGACGTATGCAAACAATGGGCTCTCCCGCGGACTGCGATCGGCAGCTGCACTGATTAAGGCAGATATTGGTGTTGAGGCCATCCACCTGGATATTGGTGGCTGGGACACGCACACACAGCAGGATCCGGTTTTTGGATCGATGGCTAACACGATGACGCAGCTTTCTGGCGCGCTTGGCGCCTTCTGGCAGGACGTCATTGCTTCGGGCTATCCGCAGAACGTCACGGTCGTAGTGCTTTCTGAGTTTGGCCGCAACGTGCGCGAGAACGGTGGTAGAGGAACAGACCACGGACGCGGCACCGCAATGTTTGCCATGGGCCGTGGCATCAATGGCGGCAGAGTGCTTACCAATAACTGGCGCTCTCTGGCTCAGGAGAATCTCGCCGACCGGCAGGATCTACCTGTCACCATCGACTATCGCGACGTCCTCGCCGAGATCGTGCAGAACAGGCTGGGAAATCCGAATGTCTCTACAGTGTTCCCGGGCTATGTGCCGGTGATGCGCGGCGTCACGAAATAGCGCTATTTCGAATCTGACCCCAATCAGGGGACCACGTTCACCTCACCCTTCATTCCATCGTGAAGGGTGCAATCGTAGGGAAAGAGCCCGACGCTGTTGAAGGTCTTGGAGATCGTGGTGTTGGCCGTTGACTGGATGTCCGACGGCGCGCCTGTTTTAGGGGCAAAGATCACGTTGTGCGGAGTCTGGGGAAATTCAAAGCGCACAACACCACCCACCTTGATCGTCGACGTGTAAGGCGTAAATGAGTTGCCTGGCATCGAAACCAGTACGCTGACCGGCGGCTCACCCACGGTAACGCGCGTTGCACCGCGCTTGCTGCCTATGGTCGCATAGATATCGGTCTGCCCATTGGACACGGCAGTCACTTCGCCACTCTGCGTGACCGATGCGATTGCGCCGTTGCCTGAGCTCCAAACGGTCATAGGAGCGCTCACCACCGGCATCCCTGCTGCATCACGCGCTGAGGCCGCGAGTTGTTCCTTCTGGCCTTCAAAGAGTGCGATAGCGTTGGCGTTCATGCGCACAGACGCAATACCGTCGCTGGCAGTTGGTTCGCCACCACCGCACGCCAGCAGCATTGAAAAGATCAGACTAGTCGAGGTCCGTCGCATTTATCGTCTCCATTGCGTCACGTGGCTCATCATCTCTCATCCAGGCTTCGCCCTTACTTGCGACCCTTTGACCAACCCGTAACCTCACGCACTGCTCGGCAATCGCGACCGTGATCCGCGCAGTAGGTACCGTGGTGATCCACGAACACCTGATGAACGCCCTGCTCGCGCTCAAACCTTACGATGAACATCGATGTGAGCCGCGTGCCCATTCCCGCTACCGAACGGGGGTCACGTTCTTCTATGAAAACCCTTTCTGGAAAGAGATCGAACTGCACTATTAAGGACTGGATCAGGTGGTCTGACGCAACGCTACAAAGATCACAAGATATTTGGCGCGGACTGGGACACTAATTCGAATCTGACCCCAATTAAAGAGTTTCGAATCTGACCCCAATTAGCCCAATTGGCGCGGCGTTGCGTATGCTGCGGATTCTCGCGAGCTTCACGCTGTGCTGATCGAAGCCTGTATCGAATCGGTCGACGACGCCCTTGCTGCCGAACGCGCGGGAGCCCAGCGACTGGAACTGTGTGCTGACCTTGCAGCCGGTGGGACTTCACCCAGCGCAGGGCTCATCCGAACGGTCGCGTCAAAAGTGAACATCCCAGTGTTTGTCATGGTGAGGCCACGCGCGGGAGATTTTCTCTACTCGGGATCCGAAATCGAAGTAATGCTGAAAGACGCTGCTGCCGCGCGTGGCTTTGGCGCGCACGGAATCGTTAGCGGTGCCCTCAATGCCAACGGTACAGTCGACGACGAAGCAACAGCAGCGCTTATCGAGGCGGCGCATCCTCTCCCCTTCACGTTCCACCGCGCTTTCGACTTTACCCGAGACCTTGACGAATCGCTCGACTTCCTCGCTGCACTGGGCTGCACGCGGATCCTCACGTCGGGAGGTGCTGCTACCGCACGCGAGGGAAAGGACACCCTCTCAAGGCTTCGTCGCGAGAGTGCGGGACGGGTTACTATCATGGCCGGTGGCTCTGTGCGCGCCAGCCATATCGCAGATCTAGCAGCTGCCACCGGAATCCGTGAGTTCCATATCGGAGCACGGAGAGCAGTCTCAAGCTCAATGCGAGTGCGCCCCAATTTGCGCCTCAAACGGACGCCCGGCGTCGATGAATTCAGTTACGACGCACTTGATCAAGATGAAATCGCAGCCGCATCTGCTGCGCTCGCCCAACTGAATCCGTCACCCTCTCACTGACTCAGGGACGCCAGCACGCTGACTTTCAGGACACACAAACTCCCATCTGTATCAAGTGCTGAGTGAGGACTCATGATTGTAAGAATCTGGCACGGTTGGACCACTCCAGCCAACGCTCCGCTTTACGAAACACTCCTAAAAGAGGAAATCTTCAAGGGTATTCGCGGTCGCGATATCCCGGGCTTCCTCGGTATCGAGCTCCTCATGAGGCGCGGGAACAAAGAGGTCGAGTTCGTCACGCTCATGCGCTTTGAGTCGCTCGATGCCGTGCGGCACTTTGCCGGAGCCGACTACGAGGTCGCTGTCGTCCCTCCCGAAGCCAGGAAGCTTCTCAGCCGCTTTGACGCTCGCGCGCAGCACTACGACCTGGCCGTCTAGGACCCCCGAGCAATAAGCTCAACAATGCGAGTTGGTCCAGTCGCGACCCCTTAACTGGCTAAAAGATGGTCCCTGCTCGGCTCTGGTGGACGCTCCAGCCCGCTTTGACGGCCTCAGAGAAGCCGGACCGACACCGGGGTGGTTGCGCGACGTAAGACTTCTTCGTACTGATTTTGACCACCGCACCTCGCTCGAGAACTGACTCCCGCCAAATCCAAAACGGTATTCGGCTCTTGCGAACTCGGCAGCATCTCCTGGTTCTTTTCCTTCTCGGTCCGGCGGCTTGTACGGCGACGGCTCCGGCCCGTCAACGTGCGGCAGTGCTGCCCGTAAGGGAGTTGGTTACCCGATCCAGCACAGTTGCTGGAGCTGCCGACGACGACAGTAGCCGCTGCGATGGATGCGAGGCAAAGCCGGCAATGCCCATGGAGGTGCAAACGGCCCTCGAGCATCGCATAGCCGAACTCAAGGAGCGTGGAGGCTACTGTTCCCGTTACGCCACCGTACTGGAAGACTCCTTCAAGCAGGGACGGATTACCATCCGACCTTACATGTGGCGTGTGGGAGATCGGCTCACTTCGGGCGAAGCGCGTCCTAATGGAGAAATGACTCTGGCCAGGGACATCGACCCACTTAACGTGGGTGTTAGAACCGTGGACGATCTCATGTGGACTATGGAACACGAGGCCGCGCACATTGCCTTCAACGTTGTTACTGGAGTCGGCGCGACCGAAGACAGAGCCAATCCCTACGTACGTGCCTGTCGCTCGCAGGCCTCAGTCTCCAGTCCGGGTGCACGCTGACCGGGAGAGCGCCGGAACAGCGTGAATAGCAAAGGGCCGTCCATCACAGCGATGAACGGCCCTTCGTTTTTGTCGTCGGCGTCCTGTCCGTTTTAGTCCGCAGCCACTGGTACGGGTTCACTGGACGACTCCTTACGCCCCAGTATCCTGGCCGTGAGGTCGTCGAGCATGGTGTAGACGACCGGCACCACAAACAGCGTCAGCAAAGTAGACGTGATGAGTCCGCCAATTACGGCGTGCGCCATAGGTGCTCTCTGTTCAGCACCTTCGCCAATAGCAAGTGCGAGCGGCAGCATGCCAAAGATCATCGCAGCCGTCGTCATGATGATTGGCCGCACTCTGATACGCGCCGAGTTGAGGATGGCGGTTCGCCGGTCCCGTCCTGCTTCACGCTCCTTGTTTACGAAGTCGATGAGCAGAATGCCGTTTTTGGTAACGAGACCCATGAGCATGATGATGCCGATCATCGACATCACGTTGAGGCTACCACCAGTTACCAGGAGTCCCAGCGCAACCCCAAGCAACGACAGCGGGAGCGCAAGCATGATGGACAGCGGTTGAATGAATGATCCGAAAATCGAAGCGATGATGAGATAGATGAAGATCACGGCGAGGATCAACGCTTCGAGCACGTAGCCCTTGGTCTCCGTGAGGTTCTGGACGTCACCGCCAAAGATCGTGCGGTAACCAGTTGGGAGACCTATGGAGTCGATGCGCGCCTTGGCCGCGTCGGCAACAGTACCCATATCGTGTCCGGGGAGCACGCCCGACGACACGGTGACTCGTCGTTCGAGGTAACCGCGCTCGATCTGCTGTGGACCAACTCCGGGGGTGATGCGCGCGACCTGAGAAAGCGGGACAGTCGCAGCACGTCCAGTGCGAGGATTGATGTTCTGGCTCAGCACAGGGATGCGAGCCACGTCTTCGGCGGAAACGCGGGCCGAGTCAGGGTACACGACCATAACGTCGTGCGAATACCCGTTGGGGTCTTCCCAGCGCGTGGCTCTGGCTCCCTGGAAGAGCGGCGCCAGTGTGCTCCCAATCGTTTGTATGCCTAGTCCGGCAGCCCAGGCCTGTTGCCTGTCGACCTGTACGTCGAGCTGAGGGATCTCTCCTTCGTCGCTGGACTGTACCTCTGCGGTTCCAGGCACGTCTCTCAGTGTCTCAACCACCTGCTCAGCGGCTAGCTTGAGACGCGTAGGCTCAGGACCTTGCACGTAGATCTGTATTGGCTGCCTGAAGCCGCCAAAGATGCTTCTGGAACCCGTGATCGAGGGACGCACCCCGGGCAGGGTCGCCAACTCACGTCGCAGCTCGTTCTGAATCGTGAACATGTCCTTGTCACGATCGTGCTTGGGTTTGAGCTGCACAAAGACCTGACCGCCGTTCACGCCCCTGAAGCCGCCGCCTCCACCTACAGAAAGTGAAACGAATTCAACCTCAGACTGCTTCCTCAGGAACGAGGCAATCTCCTGTCCTTTCTGAACGGTGTACTCGATCCGGGACCCGGGTGGCAGGCGGTACGAAACGTTGAACTCGCCGGCGTCGTACTCAGGGAGCCAGGTAAAGCCTAACACGGGAAAGAGCGCAAACGCGGTGGAAACCGAGAGAACCGCCACCCCAATCATCGACCAGCGGTGATCGAGGGCCCAACTGAGGCCCTTTCTGTACCGGTCGGACATACGCTCGAACCAGTCATCAAACGCAAAGGCCGCTCGACGTATTGGGTTCCTGGTCTTCCGACGCGTCTCGGCGTGACCTCCGTGCTCGATTTCCGGATCTGGCCAAATGCTCGAAAGCATTGGATCGAGCGTGAATGACACAAAGAGCGACACCAGTACTGCAAATGCCACCGTCACGCCAAACTGGAAGAAGATCTTGCCGATCTGTCCTCCCATGAATGCCACCGGCACAAACACGGCAACCACAGCCAGCGTGGTTGAAAGCACGGCCAGGCCTATTTCGTCGGTCCCCTCCTTTGCCGCCCGGAAATGGTCTTTGCCCATCTCCAGATGCCTAACGATATTCTCACGCACTACAATTGCGTCGTCGATCAACAATCCAATGGCGAGCGACAGCGCCAGCAGGGTCATCGTATTCAGTGTGAAATCAAACAGCCACATCACAAAGAACGCCGAGACTATGGATACGGGTAGCGTCAGCCCCGTGATGACGGTGGAACGCCAGGAGTTGAGGAAGAGGTAGATGATGCCAATGGTGAGTATTGCCCCCAACAGCAACGTCAGTTGTACGTCGCTCAACGCTTCACGAATCTTGATCGAGTCATCGCGAATCAGCGTAAGCTGAATGTCAGGCGGAAGATTCTTCTTTATCTCTTCTACAACAGCAGTCACTCCCTCGGAGACCGCCACGGTGTTGGAACCGGTAATCTTGAGAACTTCAAGCGAAACAGCGGGGACGTCGTTAATGAAGGTGGCCGACCTTCGGTCCGCAAATCCATCCACCACGGTTGCCACATCGCGCACCCTTACGGGCGCACCATCGCGCACCGTAACGACAACGTCGGCAAAGGCCATTGGATCGCGTATTCGTCCCGTGACCCTTACAAGGCGCTCAGTTTCTCCGCGGAATACACGACCGGCCGGCGTCTCCTGATTCTCGCGCGCAAGCGCGTCAGACACCTGCAAAGGAGAAATGCCGTAGGCCACAAGAGCGTCAGCGTTGAGCTGCACCCTGATCTGGCGTGTCGCTCCTCCGTTGACGTTTACGCCGCCAACGCCGGGAACGCTTTCAAAGCGCGGCTTGATGGTCTGCTCCGCCAGGTCCGTAAGTTCGCGTAGCGGCCGCTCATTGCTGAGCATCGCCACCGACATGATCGCACGATCGTTAGGGTCAAACCGGATTACGACCGGATCGTCGATGTCAGGCGGGAGCCGCCGGCGGATACGCGCCACCTTTGCAATGACTTCCTGCTGAGCCTCTACGGGATCCATGTTGAGTTGCAGCATGAGCCGCACGTTCGACACACCCTCACCGGAGGTCGACGTGATCTCGCGAATCCCCATCACCGTGTTAAGCGCCTCTTCTATTGGCCGCGAGACATCTCGCTCCATCACTTCCGGCGATGCGCCAGGATAGGAAGTCTGCGCTATGACCACCGGATAGGTGATATCCGGGTACTCGTCAACTGCAAGGCGCTGGTAGGCCACCAGCCCGAACACCATCAACGCCACCATCATCATAGTGGCAAAGACGGGTCGTTTGATTGAGACGTCGGATAGAAACACGGTTGGTCCGGTTAGTTTATCTGAAAAACCGCGAGCGCCCTGCCTTGCTATGGCACGGCGTCCGATTGATCACTATTTCGTTGCTGCCTCTCCACTCCTGGACTCTTCCTGCCCGACCACACGCACCGGCATGCCGCGGCCCAATACGCCGATATTGCCGACCACTACCCGGTCCCCGACTTTCACACCACTCACAAGCTGAGTGATACCGTTGATGTCGTCCGTCACACCCAGTTCCACCGGCGCGATGTCAACCTTGTCGTCAACGATGCGGTAGACAAACCGCGAAGTGCCGTCCTGTGTCTGCCGTACAGCCACACTCGGCACCAAGAGCGCGTCGTTGATGGTTCGAGCCACAACCCTGCCCGTAGCGAAAGTATTGCCCTTCAACAGACCGTTACGGTTAGGTACCTGCAGGTACACCGAAATCGTCCTGTTGGCCGGGTTGATCGTGGGAGAAATGCGGGCCACTCGTCCCTCGAGCTGATGGCCACCCGCGCTGAAACGAACCGGCTGGCCGACTCTCAGATCTCCTGCCTGACGTGACGGCAGTGCAGCCTCGAGCTCCAGAATATCTGTCCTGACCACGTTAAACATTGTTGCACCGCGAGCAACGTGCTCGCCGGTCTCCACGGTGCGCGTAGACACCACACCGTTGGTGGGCGAAAGTATCTGAGTATCCTGTTCGCCCTGAGTCATGGCACGTACGCGAGCCTGCGCCGATGCAAGACGCGCCTTGGCTGCCACCAGGCCCTGCTGCGCAATGCGCAAATCGCGTTCAGGTATTGCGCCCGCGCGGAACAACTCCTGAGCCTGATCCGCATTCCACTGTGCGTTTGTCACTTCGGCGTTCGCAGCTTCTTCGTCTGCTACAGCGGATGCGCGGTCACTCTCCTGAACCGAGCTCTCAAAGCGAACCAGGAGCTGGCCGCGCGTCACCTCGTCGCCTTCGCGTGCATAAACGCCCACAACATCGCCTTCGACTCTGGACCTGACCGATATCTCCTCGATAGGCCTCAAATCCCCGCTGATCGTAATGCCGTCTTCGATCTTCCCGGGTTTGATCTCAATAACGTCGCTCGGGCCAAGAACCGTTGGCGCACGCTCCCCAGCCTGCATTCCGGCATTTGGCCCACCACCATCTGCCGGCGACGCCTCACCAGCCTCGCCGCAGGCGGAACACCACACAAGAATCAGCGCGCCAACTATGCGCGCTCCAGGCGCTGAAATCACAAGCCCCCTATCGTGAATTCGATGTCATCGGGGGCAGCGGAATCGCCATTCCCCGGGCACGCGCCAACTCGGCCGCCGCCAGATAAAACTCCGTCGTCGCACGCGCACCGTTTGTACGCGCTGTCAACAAAAGAAATTGTGCATCCGAAACTTCAAGCTGTGTGGACAACCCACGCTCAAAGCGCAATGCCGCAATCCGGTACGCCTCCTCAGCTTCTTCAACAGTGCGTTGCTGCGCCTCAAAAACCGCCCGAGCACGACTGAACTCCGCCCATGCCCTGGCCCGCTCAACCGCTATCTGCTCGCGCTGCTGCTCCAGCTGCACCTGCGCAAGCTTCTCCTGCGCCTGTGCCAGGTCGATTGCACCCTTACTGCGAAGTCCGTCGAACAACGGCCACGCCACCTGTACACCAAATGACCGATCCTGGAACCAGCCGTTGTTCTGACACACCCGTTCCGGAGTAGAACCAGGCGGACAAAATTCGCTCGACGTTCTCCCCCAGGACGTCGGAAAGCCGTTACTCGACGGCAACGCCGTGTAACCTGTCTGGAAGTACGTCGTGATCGTCGGCATCAGGTCGGCACGAGCTACGCGAACCCCCTCTCGCCTGCCGTCCACCTGTGCAACTGCGGCACGCTCGGAAGCGCGAACTGGATTGCTCCCGGAATCTGCGCTCACACGCTGCGTGACTTCGCGCAAAGCGGCCGAATCCAGCCGGCTCGTAAGTTCAAATGGCCGATCGGGCGGAATGTTCAACACCCGGCGGACTTCAATGTCCGCCAATTCAACTGCATTCCGTGCTTGGAGAAGTGCAGGCTCCAGGTTGGCTCGTTCGACCCTGGCCCGCAAGACGTCGTAGCGCGACGCACGACCACCACGTTCAAGTTGCTCCACAAGCGCCAAACGCTGGCTTGCAAGTTCAACGTTGCGCTCCTGTATCTCTACAAGTTCACGCGCCAGTTGCGAGGTGAGGTACGCGCGCTGAACCGCAACCGAAAGAGACGCCTCCGTCTCGTTGCGATTGTACCGCGCAACGCTTCTCGCATCACCAGCAGCGCGCGTCGCGGCAAAGAACCGGCCACCCTGAAACAGGGTCTGCGAAATGTTGATGTTCCCGGTGTAGTTGTAGTTCTGGCCAAAGATCGACTGACCAACAATCTCGGCGCGGGCGTTGCGAAGCACCTGAGAGTACGAAGAACTCAGCCTCGCCTGCGGCAGCCCGGAGGCGCGCGAGGTCGTGATCTGAGCCTCAGTCATCTCGACCTGAGCCTCGGCCAACCTCATTTCATCACTCTCGCGCGAGGCACGCGTAATGGCATCGGTCATCGAGAGTCGAAGCGTGTCGCTACCCTGCGCTTCAACCGAACCAAAAACCGCCGGGTCAAAGATCCCGGCGATAGTAGTAAATGCAATAATACGAACGAGTTGCATCACGGACTGCTAGGCGGTTTCAGTGTCTGGCCCAAGGCTTCAAGATCGCTCCAACCGGGCCCATTTTGCAGTCCCGATAAAGACAATAATCCCCATGCAATGAGGCCTGCTTTTCTACGTCCACAAGCGACGTTCGTTGAAGCGGCGACCTCGGGGACTGCGGGGCAGTAACGCCCGCTTCGTCCCTCATCCCAGGCGTTTCGTGGAACCTGCGCGGACGCCGAGCTCCCCACCTCAGAAGCGTCGAGCGTTGAGTTCCCAGGACGCCGAAGGGCCGAAGCGCCGCAACTCGAAGCATCGGAGCACCGAAGCGTCGAAGCTCCGAGCCACACCACCTAGTCTATAATCGGCGTCCGCTGCAGCAGAGCCACGAGCTTCCGAATCTCTGGAAGTACCGCCACTCGTAGCAGCTGCTGCGGTCCTTCATAGCGTTTAAAGTCGACCGCGGCCCCCGCCAACCACGCAGAGTCAGGGGTCGCCCCGGTTCGGATATAGCCGAGCGCTTCGAGGCCAAGTCCCGACACCCGTTCCAGAGCCTGTAGTACCGGGAGGGCCTCGCCTATCGCCGGGGTCTCCGACGCGAGCCTTCGGATTGGCTCTCCCAGATCTCGCCAGCGAGTGAAAAGGACCGCCAGTGAGTCGTGCGCTGCGCTATCCAGGGGGTTCTGGACAAAGCGCCTAACTAGCCTCTCAGTGAGCCACCTTCCCGAAGGGTCCGGTCTGGCAGCGTCCACCAGCCGTGTGAGTGGGTGCAGCTGGTTGGTTTGCTTGCCATTGAGCGCCTGCCCAAAGAACGGAGGCTGGACAACCGTGAGCAGTGTATCGAGGGGTGAGAGGTTCCCAGCCGGATAGATTTTTCGGAGCATGCGATCGGAGTGCGAAAGCACTCTAAGTCCCGCACCTTCGAGGCGTCCGGCGAGGATATCGAGCCGCCGGTACATGTCCTCCACGTCCGTTACATCCTGCCTCGACCACAGACGCTCGGCGACAGCTCCCAGACGCGGCCAAAGCCTTGAGTCTGTCGTTTCGAACGAGACAAACTCGGACCACATGCAGGCTTCGCCGCCAAGAACCAGCGCCTGTTGCTCGGGAGTCATATCCGTTGTGCGCGGTACCGGATCTGCCAGGTAGTACTCCGTGGCGGGTTTGATGTGGTCCAGGTAGTACGGCGCGGAGAGTATGCTGGTATATCCGGCTTTGACAGCTTGGCTCAAATAGTTTGTGCCGCGCCACGACTGCACAACAGTGCGCTCAGGAAGCTTGGGATGAAGGATTTCGTCCCAGCCGATCATTCTCTTGCCATGTCGCGTCAGGATCCTGGTGAGTCGCTGGTTGAAGTACACCTGCGCTTCAGCATTTGTCCTAAAGCCGCGACGGCGCTTCCACGCAGCAATACGACGGTTCTGGTTCCAGTGTTTTCCCTCGACCTCATCACCACCTACGTGCCAGTAGGCGTCGGGAAAGATCCTCACCATTTCCCCGATGAACCGGTCGATAAAGGTGTAGGTCTCCTCTTTCGACGGGTCGAAGATTGCATCCGCACCACCCCAGTCTCGCCTGATGGCAACCGACTGGCCAGCGCGCGTGGAATACTGTGGGTAGCCGACAAACCACGCCGTGGAGTGACCCGGCATGTCAAACTCGGGAACCACGCGTATTCCCCGATCGCGCGCGTATGCAACGATCTCTTTGAGTTGTTCCTGCGTATAGTAGAGACCATCGCTGCCGAGCTGATGGAGCTTTGGATAGCGTTTGCTCTCAACTCTGAAACCCTGGTCCTCACTAAGGTGCCAGTGGAGCACGTTGAGTTTTACCATTGCCATGCCGTCGAGCGTCTTTTTGATCTGCTCGACCGGCATGAAGTGACGACTGACGTCTACAAGCAGACCTCTCCATCGAAAACGGGGCGCGTCGTCGATGGTCACTTCGGGCAGGTAATAGCTCGCGGAATCGCTAGTGATAAGTTGCAGCAGCGTCTCGAGACCGCGTAGTGCTCCCACCACCGTGTTGGCTCTCAGCGTGGCGTTCTGAGAAGTGATTTCGAGATGGTAGCTCTCATTCTCGTCTATCCCCTGTACCTTCTCACCCGGCCCCATCACGTCCACTCTCAACACCGAGGGTTCGGCCGAACCGCGTACCCGATGAGAGATAGTGGCACCCAGATGCTCCTCCATCCGGGCCAGCGTTCTAATGATGCCGCGTTCCAGGCGATCGTCCCTGTGCTGGGACGTCGAGACGCTAAATGTGGAATCGAGCCGAAGTCTTCCTGCCCCTTGCACCAGCGAGCGAGGAACCGGCATAAGGGATTCGACCTGCGCGCCTAGTACGGCCGGCGCGAAAAGCATCAGGAATGACAGAAAGCGTGTGTGTCTCATGACACAATCTGGCAAGGGTTGAGTAGCGCAACCAGTTGGGGGGCCACATCTTGGTGACGCTTTGCGCTGGCGGTCGTGCTGTCCCTGTTGGTTGAGACTGATCATGGCTCGCGCTGTCACATCGTCCCATTAACGCTCTCTGGCAACACAGATGACCCTCACAACGCTCGACTGGATCATTGTCGCTCTTTCGGTCGCAGTTGCTTTTGCTCCGGCGCTTTTCTTTGCCCGACGCGCAGGTAGTAGCACGTCGGAGTTTTTTACTTCAGGACGGGCTGCGCCTTGGTGGCTGATTGGCGTTTCGATGGTGGCGACGACGTTTTCTACAGACACGCCCAACCTGGTGACTGATCTGGTTCGGCAAAACGGCGTGGCCAACAACTGGGCATGGTGGTCGTTTCTCCTCACGGGAATGATGACTGTGTTTTTCTACGCCAAGATGTGGCGACGCTCTCGAGTGCTGACCGACCTCGAGTTCTACGAAATCAGATACTCCGGTAAGGCAGCAACGTTCGTTCGCGGTTTCAGGGCGGTGTATCTGGGCCTTGTGTTCAACTGCTTCATCATGGCGTCGGTAAACCTTGCTGCTGTAAAGATCGCCAATATCATGTTTGGCTGGCCGATGACGCAGACGTTGATCGTGTGCGCACTGATCAGCGTAGCTGCAGCCGCAGTTTCGGGTTTGTGGGGCGTGCTGGTCCTAGACTTTATTCAGTTCGGAATTGCAATGACCGGCGCTTTTGCTGCTGCGTATTTCGCGCTCAAGCAACCAGAAGTCGGAGGTTTGTCGGGTCTCGTTACAAGGATTGACCCGGGAACGCTTGCGCTCGTTCCTGATTTCAACGATTGGACGTTGACGCTGGCAGTGCTGATCATACCGCTGACAATTCAATGGTGGTCGGTCTGGTATCCCGGGGCTGAACCAGGCGGCGGGAGCTACATAGCTCAGCGAATGCTTGCGTCCCGTTCCGAGAATGATGCACTGGCCGGCACCCTCTTTTTCAATTTTGCTCACTACGCACTGAGACCATGGCCGTGGGTCATCGTGGCGCTCTGCTCGATTCTTGTTTATCCCGAACTGTCCGACATCCAGCGCACTTTTCCGCATGTCGATCCAGCGCTGGTTGGACATGATATTGCGTACCCTGCAATGCTTCGCTTTCTGCCCGCGGGCTGGCTCGGACTCATGGTTGCCGGACTGCTTGCGGCATACGTCTCTACGATCATCACGCACCTGAACTGGGGTGGATCGTACCTCGTTCACGATCTTTACAGACGCTTCATAAAGACCGACGCCCCGGAATCGCACTACGTGTTGGTGGGTCGCCTTGCAACCGCAGGACTAATGGTCCTTGCTGCGTTGATCACCTACATACTCGACACAGCGCAACAGACCTTTACGCTGCTACTCTCTATTGGTGCCGGCACGGGACTCTTGTACCTCCTGCGATGGTTCTGGTGGCGCGTAACAGCGTGGGCTGAGATCGCGGCGATGGCAACGTCGTTCGTGATAGCGATGACTTTCTTTATTGCAGGCCGCGCCGGCGGAACGATCCCTTCGCATGTCTCACTCATAATCGGCGTTGCGGTTACTACCGTGGTCTGGGTTGCAGTTTGTTTTCTGGGTCCACAGAACGACTCCAAGGTTCTGGAATCGTTCTATCGCCTGGTGAGGCCTGCAGGGCCTGGTTGGAATGCGGTACGCGCACGCACGGGTCTGCCTGCCTCCCCTGATTCCTTGCCGATGCAGATGCTGGGCTGGATTCTTGGATGTCTTGTTGTGTATGCGGCGCTTTTTGGAAGCGGCAGCTTCCTCTATGGCCGAAATAGCGCTGGATGGATGTGGGCCGCGGTCTTTGTGGTTGGAGTCATCGGCCTGACTCGGCTGCTGCCACGCATGTGGCGCACCGCGGATAGGGTGGAGGCACCAACTACCAACAGTTAGCGTTGCCTAACGTGATCACTCGCGCCGTAATCATGGCGCGCGGGCTCGGTACGCGCATGCGCCGGGCCCATGAGGGCGTTGTGCTGGATTATGCCGGTGCGGCCGCCGCGGACCAGGGGATCAAGGGAATGATCCCCATAGATCGTCCCTTTCTGGACTATGTGATCAGTGCGCTCGCGGATGCAGGAATAGTGGATGTCTGCCTCGTGATTGGATCGCCTCCGGAACACGACGCCATACGCGGGCACTACGCGGCGCTGAAGACCCAAAGAGTACGTCTCCACTTCGCTGTCCAGGAGGAACCCAGAGGTACTGCAGACGCAGTCCTGGCTGCCAGATCGTTTGTCGGCAATAACCCATTTCTCGTCCTCAATTCCGACAACTACTACCCCGTCGACGCCTACAGAAGTCTGATGGCAGCGCCACCGCCGTCACTCATTGGATTCGAGCGCGAGGCTCTGATGAAAGGGGGCAACATTCCACCGGACAGGATCGCACGCTTTGCACTTGTAGAGAGCGACAAAGCAGGCTTTCTGACGCGTCTCACGGAGAAACCCGACGCAGCTACCTACGGGAATCTTGTTGGCCAAAGCCTCATAAGCATGAATCTCTGGGCCTTTACTCCTGCGATCTTTGCCGCCTGCGAACAGGTGACGCCGTCTCCGAGGGGAGAATTGGAGCTTGCAGATGCGGTGATGATTGCGCGAGACCAACTTGGCGCCAGCTTTACCGTGGTTCCCTTTGCCGGCGCCGTGCTCGACCTGTCTACTCGCGGAGACATCCAGGCGGTTAAGGACCGCCTGGCCCATACCCCGGTGGCGCTCTAGTATGCGTTCACCTGCTCTCGTAAGCGCTCACTGCTGTCCTGCTGCAAGAGCTTAGTCACCACTCGGAGGTGGCGATTGCCAGAGGACGTGTGAGATCATCCACTCGCCGTCGAACCTGGCCAGAAGCATGTAGTCGATTCCCCACGTCGCTGTGAGCTTTACGCTAGCGGTCTGGTCGGCCAGGTCGAGGACCTCGATCTTCTTGATAGCGTTGGCGGGAGCAAAACGCTGGTTCTGTTTGACCGAACGGGCATAGTCGAGAGCACCCTTCCATGTCATCTGCGAACCCTGGTAGCGCTCGCCAGTGTTACGACGGTAGAAGCCATACTTGTAGAATTCGGGTCGGATCGACGCGACAAGTTTGGCGGTGTCTCCTTCGTAGAAGCCCTCCACGTAGTTCAAGGCCGTCTTCTCCACCGCAGCTCGGTCTGCTTTGCGATCGCGTGGTTCGTTGGTGCTGCGTGCAGCGACCGTGGCAGCAATCAGAGTAGTCCCGACAATGAGCCCTGTGATCCTGCGAGAGTTTGAGAGCATTGCGTCTTTCAGCTGGGGGTTTGGTCCAGCTTCTTGCTTAGCCAGGGACGCGGCAATCCGCCGGTTTCAAGACGATGGTCTGGCGCGATAGAGGGTGTAGTTCCCGTGACGTAGCTCGTGCGATGTGACTGGTGGTGCGCTGGCACCGGGACACCATAGATTCTCACCCTCCTCTCACTGTCATTGAGGAACCGATGCGCGCCCCCACTATCGACCATGCTCGGCGTCTTTCCGTCAGACTCGCTGCCGCTCTATTGGTGATGACCGCCCTTCCGCTTTCCACCGACGCACAACGACCGACCCCTCCTGTCGCCGAGCGTATACCCAAGGTCGACACGCTCCACGGAATCGTTCGCACCGATCCCTACTTCTGGATCCGCGAGAAGACAAACCCCAAGGTCATTGAATACCTGAACGCTGAAAACGCGTACACCGACGCGCTGACGCGCCACACCAAGGCACTCGAAGACTCGATCTACAACGAGATAGTTGGCCGCATCAAGGAAACTGACAACTCGGTGCCCTATAGAGAGAACGGTTACTGGTACTATACCCGGACCGAGGAAGGCAAATCATATCCGATCTACGTACGCCGCAAAGGCACCATGCGCTCACCCGAGGAAGTGATCTTCGACCACAACCGTGAAGCTGAGGGTTATACCTTTTTTTCGTTAGGTGGGTTTGACGTCAGCCCTGATGGCAGCAAGCTCGCGGTACTGGTCGACACAACTGGTTATGAAGACTTTGAGTTGAGGGTGCGCGATCTTCGGACCGGCAAGGATCTGCCTGACCGAGTACCGAAGCTGGGCTTCGGTCTGGCGTGGGCTTCCGACAACCAGACGGTCTTTTACGCCACCACAGATTCAGCCAAGCGCAACGATCGCATCTGGCGCCACAAACTGGGTACACCAACCTCTGCTGACGTCGCGATATACCACGACCCCGATGTGCTGTTCAACGTCTCGGTCTCACGGACGCGAAGCGGCGCCTACGTACTCGTAGCCAGCGAGAGCTTTACGTCGAGTGAGTATCACATGCTCGATGCGTCGCGGCCGGATCAGGCGTTGCGGCCGATCGTGCTGCGTAAGCCTGGTGTCGAATACTCACTGGATCACACCGACGGCCGCTTCATCATTCTTACTAACAAAGATGGCCAGACAAACTTTGCGTTGATGCAGGCGTCGGAACGTTCACCTGATCGCTGGGAGCCTCTCGTACCATACGTTGATTCTGTCTATATAGAGGGCGTAAATGCCTTCAAGGATCACCTGGTCTGGACGGAGCGCTCTGGAGGCTTTAGGCGTATAGCAGTCTTTGACCTTCGCACGCGCCAGACTCATCACGTAGCGTTTGACGAGGCGGCCTATGGCGTCTTTCCTTCGTCGAACGCAGAGTTTGACACTGATCTTTTCAGGTTTGTCTACTCGTCGCTTGTGACGCCTCCTTCGACCTTCGACTACAATGTGCGCACGCGTGAAAGGGTGCTGCTAAAGCGAGAAGAGGTGCTGGGAGGATTTGATCCGTCTTTGTACCAGATAGAGCGGACCTATGCTACGGCACGTGATGGCACAAAGGTCCCCGTTTCGATGGTTTACAAAAAACCGTTCGTGCGTGATGGCAACCGACCGCTCCTTCTCTATGCGTACGGGTCCTATGGGGCCACGACCGAGCCAACGTTCAACTCACAGCGCTATTCGTTGATCGATCGCGGATTTGTCTTTGCGATTGCGCACGTGCGCGGTGGCCAGGAAATGGGACGGCGCTGGTACGATGACGGCAAGCTCATGAAGAAGATGAATACGTTTACCGACTTCATTGATGTTGCAGATCACTTGGTCAAAGAGAAATACACCTCACGCGATAAACTCGTAGCCAATGGCGGCTCGGCGGGCGGCCTGCTTATGGGAGCAGTCGCCAATCTTGGTGGCGATCGCTTTCGGGCTATAGTCGCGGACGTACCGTTTGTGGATGTGATCAATACAATGCTCGATGCTTCGATTCCCCTCACGGCTCAGGAGTGGCTGCAATGGGGGAATCCGTATGTGAAGGATGAGTACGACTACATGATCAAGTACTCGCCCTACGATAACGTTGAGCGCAAGGCATATCCTGCTCTTCTCGTGACCAGCGGGATCAACGATTCAAGGGTAGCGTACTTCGAGCCTACCAAGTGGGTAGCCAAGCTCCGCTCTATGAAGGCGGACGCCAATCCGTTGCTGCTCAAGATGAACATGGGTGGAGGGCACGGTGGTTCATCCGGCCGGTACCAGCGATATCGTGAACAGGCATTCCGGTTTGCGTTCATGGTAGATCAGGTCAAACCGGTGGTGCAGTAGCTCGCGCGTGATTGCTCTAGCACAGCTGTCAGTGAATGGGGTATGCCTAAGTGCGGTATGCGTTTGTAGCGTGACGAGAAGGGTTCCAGAGTCAGCTACATGACCGCGGAATCTGCGCGCGAGCTCGTCAGGATAGGGATGTCAGATGGACGGGCAGCTGTTGTTGCATCGTGGCTGTCTCGCTGTGATTCTGCACTGGACGCGGCTGGGGCAGCCTCGGCGCGATGGAGCATCTGGGTGCCAGGGAGAGTGGAGCTCTTTGGCAAACACACCGATTACGCTGGCGGACGGAGTATACTCTGCGCCACCGAGCGCGGCTTTGCAGTGCGGTGTGCAGCGCGCCGTGATGGCAATGTTGTTGTCACCGATGTCGCCCTCAATGAGACGGCGACTATCGGCCGCGGAGACTCAGTCAGCGACGCCCCCGCCTGGGCACACTACATATCGACTGTCGCCCGCCGATTGGCGCGCAACTTTCCCCTGGCGACAAGAGGAGCCGATATTGCGTTCGTAAGCGACCTCCCACGGGCCGCGGGTCTGAGCAGTTCGAGCGCGCTCATGATCAGCGCGTTTATAGCGCTCGCCAAAGCCAACGACCTGAGGAGTTCGGCAGAGTTCAGGAGCGAGATTTTCACACGCGAAGAACTCGCGACCTATCTCTCGTGCATCGAGAATGGAGAGAGCTTTCGCTCGCTTCAGGGTGACCGCGGGGTCGGAACGTCTGGTGGGAGCCAGGATCACGTAGCCATCATGGCTTCAGAGGCTGGTCGCTTTGTGCAATACAGCTTTGCGCCGGTGCGGCGAGAGGCATCTTACAGTTTGCCGCCTGGTCTTCTGCTGGCGGTGGGGTTTTCTGGCGTATCCGCAGAGAAGGCTGGCAACGCCAGGGAGTCTTATAACAGTGCCGCAGCGACTGTCAGAGAACTGCTGGATCGTTTTAACGCTCACACGGCACGTAGCGACGCCGCGCTGGCTCAGGCTGCGCATTCGTCACCAGACGCAATCTCCCTTCTCAAGGATCTCGCTGCCACAATGGACAAAGAGCGTGGCGGAGTCGTGGGGGTCACGGCTCGTCTCGAGCAGCTTTTGCTCGAAAGCGAGTTCATAATACCTGCCGTCGGTGCCGCCATGGGCCGCGGGGCCTTTGCGGAACTCGGCGCTCTTGCTACACGCTCGCACGAGGCAGCGTCGCAGGGCATAGGCAATCAGATCGCAGAGACTGATGCACTAACGCTTTTGGCACGCAAATTCGGGGCTGTTGCGGCTTCGCCCTTTGGGGCCGGGTATGGTGGAAGCGTCTGGGCGCTGATCGATCGTGATGGCGCGGAGCGATTTTTGAGTGACTGGGAAGCAGAGTATTTGAGCCGCTTTCCTGCTTTGACGGGCAAGGCAGAGTTTTTTCTAACGGCCGCGGGCCCGCCAGCGCACCAGTGGTGATGCGTGGGCCGCAAAAGTACGCGGAAACCGCATCGCGATCTGGAGTGCGGTGGGGCTTAACGCTTTGATCTCTGATGCTCCATACACAGCAACGTTTGGAACGCACGCCGCAGCCTGGGGTGCGCTCGGTTCAATTCCGCGTTCATCCGCGGCCAGAAAGACTCCAGGCCCCTGCTTCTGCAGGAACCGCGCTCCTTCAAACGACTTCCCGGGCGAGTGAGCGCAAGCGAACGAGGCATGTCCCGGACTGGCGACCGAGGGAGCCAGATCCGGGGCCCGGGATCCAGTGTCGTTCCGCCAATAACAACAAAATGCCGGCGGAAGTACGCCGAAGCCACTCGAAGGTTCGGCTCCAATCAGCGGCCGTACATCCGCGGCCCTATTTGCCCTGCACCCAGTCGATAGCCCGGTCTTCCATGCTTCCATAGTCAACGATGTACTCCTCAGGGTTCACACCGTCGAAGTATTTCGTGGAACTCCGATCCGCCATCGTGCCCGAGGCCACGTAAAGCAGCGAACCATCAAACAAGGTGAAACGCTTTATGGGATGCGATAGACCGCACGAGACGTAACCGAACGATCGAGCGTTGGGCCGAGTCATGAAGGCAATGGCAATCGCCTCGCCGGCTATGGCTGTACCGCGATCGACTAGCACTGCCACGCGAGGGTTCTCCACCATGAGCGTATAAGGCTCGGCCACCCGCACCTGTTCTGCCGCGTTTGTCGAGGCTGCGCCGTGATGATACTCCCACGGCGCCGTGGACCCATCAAGCTCCACAAAAGAGCCAGCCACACCTTCTCCGAGTATGGGACCCAGCCCGGCAAGCATCGGCCAATGGTTCAGTCCCGTAGCACCGCGCAGATCAACAATCCAACCAGCCAAACCCTCGCGATCCGCGGCCCGGATTGCTGCCTGCATCGACGTAGCATACCACTCCTCATCGTCTTCATCCCCAACAAAGTCCTGCACCTTTATGTAGCCAACGTTCGTCGGAAGGCGCGATGCGCGGATCATGCCGTTTGCGTCAAAACACGACACTTCCCGAGATACAATCATCCTTCCATCGGCCGCACGGATGGCGTTGTATGCCTTCCACAGTCTGCCAAAGGCTAGACGGATTGCGGCATGTGTATCAAGAGGCCTTTGTGCGCCATCCGCCGTTCTCATTACCGTCTCACGAAGATCATCCCAGTCCACCAAATGCCGCCGCACAGAGTTGTCGCGCAGGAGATCCACCACCTGGTTGAGGTACTGCCTGGCGGATTCAGAGAGCTGAGGCGGTGGCAGTTCGGCTGGCTGTGTTGGTTCCCCTCCACCACAAGCGAGTAGCACTGTGCAGAGTGCCGCAACCATTAAGCGACGGATCACGCCAACCAGGCTTTCCATTTGACTACCGTGCCGAACGCACAAAGCGAACCGATCGCGCCGACGGCCCCAGAGTCTGGAGATCCGGAACGGCTCGTCCCATGCGGCCTCTCGACATTGCCATCCTGCCATTTAGAAATGCATCGGAGATTTTGGCTGCAACCATCGGAACGCGCTGGGCATCCGCCAGAAATAGTGAGTCCGAGACGACGTGACCAAAGACACGCACGTCTATCCCCGGCTCGCCACGGTTAGACTCGGTATACAACCTGCCACTGACCGAATCCCCCCGCTGCTGGAGTTCGAGGAAAACCGAGAACGGCGCACTCCCCGATTGCCTCACGTTTCTAGCCGTCCAGGTCCCCGCGACACCAGGAACAGCCTGCGCGCCGGCAGATGCAACCATCATGGTTGCACAAAACGCAGCCAGCATTCCAAGCTGAATCCGCGCGAGCGTCGTCTTCAAGGCTCACCTCCTTAAGAATCCTGCTTTGAATACGTGACAGGTATGCAAATTGTCAAACGAATCACCCATTGATCAGGGACGAAACGTCCGCAGAGCAGATTTCTCGCACACGAGCTGTGATTCGCTCGATCGGCCAGTCCCACCATCGGACTTCCAACAGCGCCTCGATAGTCGCCTCGTCAAACCGCAGTCGTAGTACTCCCGCGGGATTCCCGCCCACAATCGCGTAAGGCGGAACATCCTTTGTGACAACCGAACACGCCGCAACGATGGCACCATCACTTCAAAGCGCGCCGGGCCCAGAGGGTCATCATAGTACGTGTAGTCTCCCACATGGATGTTCCTGCGCGTGATGAAGTTCTTGAGATATCCGGACCTCTCGACCCCCGGAATCGGGAACCGCCTGTCCGGGCTGGGACCATTGCCGGGCATTCTGACCTCCTTGAAGCCTGAATCTATAGAAAATTGTACTTGACACTAATTTTAGTGTATACTATAATTTTGTCATGTCCAACACCGATGTCTTCAATAGCCTGCCACTCCGGCAACGGAAGTTCGCCCGCACCAAGCTGGGACTGCTGAACGCTGCTCTGGAGGCCATTCGCACACGGTCGCTCGACGAGGTGCCAGCCAAGGAGCTGGCCGACGCCGTCAGCATATCACCAGCCAGCTTCTTCAACTACTTCCCGCGAAAGGCTGACCTCCTCACCTACTACATACAACTCTGGTCCATCGAAATGGCGTGGTATGGCCGGGAATTCGCTGCAGCGCGCGGCGGATTGGCAGCCATCGAAGAGGTCTTCGCCATGAGTGCTGCTCGTGTCGCCGAGAATCCTGCGCCGATGGGTGAAATAATAGCAGCGCAGGCTCGGCAGACTGGCACCCCCGAGTTCCACGAGATAACCCTGGCCGAACGGCTGCTAGCCTTTCCCGAGTTAGCGGATATCGGCAACATCGAAGGAAAGGGCCTCGACACTCTCCTTCCACCACTCATAGCCCGAGCCATCAAAGCCGGCGAACTGCCCAAGCGCACTGACCGACAGGCAGTTCTGATGTCACTGGCCACCATTTTCCTCGGCCTTCCCGTAATCCTGCGCCGCGCTCCAGCAGGCACGCTTGGAAAGGCCTACCACACGCAGCTCCAGTTGCTCTGGAAAGCGCTGCGCAAATAGTCCAAGGAGGACTTTCCCTTGTCTGCAACCATATTGACTCCGTTAGAGGCCGATGCAACTGCACTCCCAAACCCTTCCACCGGCACGGCTCCACCAATCATTGCCTGGCGCAGGCTTCCGTCGTGGGCCTATCTGATACTGGGCGGGATCTTGCTGCCGTTAGGTAGTCTCAAGTGGAATATTGCTCCGCTTGCATGGATAGCGCCCGTGCCCTTTCTGCTCTATTTGCGCCTTGCCTCACAACAACGCTGGCATCGTGCATGGTTGCTGATCGCGATTTTAGGCGGCGCGCACCTCATGACGTTCAAGTTTGTTACCGATCCGGTGCCATGGACGCTGGCAATCGCCTACGGAGTGCCAATCGCACTGGTTCTGTGGAGCGTGTACGTCCTGTGGAATGCGATTTCGAGACACGCCGGCGAGATCTGGGGACTTTACACGTTTCCTGCACTCCTCGCCCTCGCCGAAGTCGCGGGCTACAGGCTCACGGAGTTTGGAGTATGGGGAGCCATGGCAAATACTCAGCTGGAGGATCTTCGGCTTCTGCAGCTTGCTTCGCTCACCGGCGTTTCGAGTATCGGGTTTGTAATGGCGTGGGGAGCGAGTCTGTTGGCTGCTGTCGTTGCGACGGCAAACAGACCTTCGCTGCGCCCGCACCTGATCGCCTTTGGTGCCGTAATTGCTGCTGTCTATGGATATGGTTCGCTGCGCCTATTTAGAGAGCAACCGGGAGATACGGTCAACGTAGCAGGTATTGTCGCCGACCTTGGCCCGACGCCCGCTGGTCTCCCCGGTGACGAAGCTGTTGCGCGCAATACCGAGGAGCTCTTTGCCCGATCAGAGCTCGCTGCTGATCGTGGAGCGCGCCTGGTCGTCTGGAATGAGGCAGCTACAGTTGTGAAGCAGGAACATGAGTCGCAGTTCATCGTCCGCGCCACTGATTTTGCGCGGCGCCGGGCCGTGGACCTTGTTCTGGCCTACATCGTTCCACTTTCGGCTGAACCATTCGCGATGGAGAACAAGTACCTCTGGATTTCTGAACAGGGAGAAATACTGGAGACGTACTTCAAGCATCATCCGGTGCCCGGCGAAGGCTCCGTTAAAGGCGAGGCTCCTCTTGTCGCATTGCAGCGCCCTTACGGGGCGGTGGCCGGCGCAATTTGCTATGACTACGACTTTCCCGAGATGTCGCTCGGTCATGCGCGAGCGGCAGCTGGAATCGTTGCGGTGCCGTCGTCGGACTGGCGAGGTATCGACCCGTATC
>CAZYTS010000007.1:0-45348 GCA_964649855.1 uncultured Gemmatimonadaceae bacterium | reverse complement strand
ATTGGTCAGACGATTCTGGTGAGTGGTCAACCGCTCACTGTTGTGGGAGTCGGGCCTGAAGGATTTGACGGAACAACTCTTGGTGCACGGCCGGCGATCTTTGTGCCGATCACTATGCGAGGTCTTTTGTCACCCGGCTGGCGTGGAATCTACGAGAACCGTCGTGCCTACTGGGCATATCTCTTTGGCAGGCTCAAGCCCGGTGTATCGATAGACCAGGCTCTGGAGAGCACTAACGCGATCTACTCGTCGATCGTCAACGACGTCGAAGCCCCGCTGCAAACGGGAATGAGTGATCAGCGTCTCGCCCAGTTCAAGGCGAAGAAGCTCACGATGGATCCCGGATCACGGGGTCAAAGCTCGGTCCACGAAGAGGCGCGCACTCCGCTCTTCATGCTGTTTGCGGTTACAGGAATAGTGCTGCTGATTGCGTGCGCAAATATCGCCAATCTGTTGCTGGCGCGCGGTGCGGGCCGATCGACCGAAATGGCAGTGCGTCTTTCGCTCGGTGCTACCAGACGACAATTAATGGTTCAGCTTCTTACCGAGTCGGTGCTGCTTGCTGCACTTGGCGGGTTGGTGGGACTTATAGTGGCAAAGTGGACGCTCATGCTGTTTGGGGCGATTCTGCCACCAGATGCATTAAACACCATCACGTTGTCGCTGCGTGGCAGCGTTGTCGTATTTTCGCTGATTGCTGCGCTTATTACCGGCGTGATTTTCGGGCTCTATCCCTCGCTGCATAACACGCGCTCTGACCTGATCAGCAGCATCAGGGCTAACGCTTCTCAGCCGGCGGGTGCCAAAGCTGCCAATCGCTTTCGAACGTCGCTGGTGACCGTGCAGGTAGCGCTCTCGATGGCGCTACTGGTGGCTGCCGGGTTGTTCCTCAAGAGTCTCCGAAACGTGAGCCGTGTCGACCTTGGTATGAATATCGAGAACGTAGTAACGTTTGGGATTTCGCCGCAGGTGAGCGGTTATGACAGCACGCGCTCGCATCAGCTCTTTCAACGCGTTGAGGAGGAGTTGAAGGCGATTCCCGGAGTTACAGGTGTGACTGCTGCAATTGTGCCGGCTCTAAGCGGAAGCAACTGGGGCACTGGCGTTCACGTAGAGGGCTTTAAGGTCGATCCTGACACAGACAACGGTTCGCGCTACAACGCTGTAGGCCCCGAGTACTTCAAGGTTATGGGCATACCCCTGATTGCCGGGCGCGACTTCACGACGTCGGACACAAAGGGTTCGCCACAGGTAGCTGTCGTGAACGAGACCTTTGTAAAGAAGTTCAACCTCGGACCAAACCCCATTGGCAAGCGCATGAGTCAGAGCGGTCCCGACAGTCTCAATATGGAGATTATCGGCTATGTGAAGGACGCCAAATACAGTGAGGTGAGAGACGAGATACCCCCTCTCTTTTTCACGCCGTATAAGCAGGATCTGAGTTATGGCTTCCTCACGTTCTATGTGAGGACTGGGCTTTCGGCCTCAGAAGTATTGAGGCAGATCCCGCAGCTGATGGCCAAGCTCGATCCCACGCTTCCGGTGGATGAACTCAAGACGCTGCCACAGCAGGTGCGTGAGAATGTGTTCATGGACAGGATGATCAGTATTATGTCGGCTGGATTCGCGACATTGGCAACGCTGCTTGCCGCAGTTGGGCTTTATGGAGTTCTTGCGTACACCGTTGCGCAACGCACCAGGGAGATTGGCGTGCGAATGGCACTCGGCGCCAACGGAGCGAGTGTGCGGATGATGGTGTTGAAGCAGGTTGGGTGGCTGATTCTGATTGGTGGGGTGCTGGGGATGGCTGGAGCTTTTGCAATTGGTCGAGGGGCCAGCTCTCTGTTGTTTGGCATGAAGGGAAATGATCCTTTTGTATTCGCGCTGTCGGCGGTGGTGTTGACGCTGGTGGCATTGGCCGCGGGGTATATTCCGGCGCTCAGGGCTTCGCGAGTGCATCCGATGCAGGCTTTGCGTTACGAGTGAGGCCGCGGAAGTACGCGGAGTAGAACGTCGCAAGCTTGAGCCACGAGCCTCGCCAACCAGGAGTGTTAGGTTTGCACTCCGCGTTATTCCGCGTTCATCCGCGGCAAAAAAAGGGGGACCAGCGTGCGCTGGCCCCCTTTTCGTAAGCTGCACGTCCGAACTTACGGTGTACCCGGTGCCAGGCTGGCAAAGAGGCTGGCCACGTCAAAGCGCGCCGGATCGATTTCCGAGTAGCGGTTATCGAGGAAGCGGCCGGTGGTTGGGAAGTACGGTGGCGGAATCTGAATGACGCAACGGTCGTAGCTGTAGCGCTTGAGGAACCCGGTTCCTGCAGTGGTACCAACGGCACCACGGCGTTCCTGGATCAAGCCGCCGGTGAGGAAGAGACAACCGCGGCCCCAGTCGATACCAGCGCAATCGTTGGCGTCGTCTGGGTTGGAGCCATAGTCTTCGACACGGAAGGACTCATCGAGGGCCATCATGACACCGTGTATATAAAAGTCCTTGGTGTCGTCAAAGTTCTTGTAGCCACCCGCGTCTTGCGGAGTCGCAATGCCGTTGTTTGCCACAACGATGTCTTTACCGGCAATGATACCAAGCATGTCGTTACAGATACCGCCGCCGGGATCAGTGGCGTAGCGGAGATCGTCGATCAGTACGACGTTGTTCTTGGCGTACAGCGTGATCCGACCGCGCAGCACGCCGCTCACGGCTGTCGTGCCATTCACGTAGATAACGCCTTTGAAGCCAGGGTTCTGACCACGGTAAAGCGGGAACATGTACTGCGCGTCCCAAGGACGGATTGCAGTAAGCCGCGAATCGACCGCTCCGGGCCAGACTTTCCACGCGCCCATGTTGTCGTTTGCCGGAGGGGTGAAGGTACTATCCATCCCCCCTTTCTGAGCGGTGCTACCCGTCCGGTTAATAGCGACCAGGTGTGGATGTCCACCAGGCAGGCAGCGTGGACCTGGTTGCCCCGCGCCCGGGGACGCCTTCATGATATTCGAAATCGAAAGTCCGGCGTGTGTACTTGCGTCACTGCTGCTGACGCCGCTTCCGGTATACGACCACTGATTCCTCGCCCACGAATAGGACGAACTCGTGCTGTGCACTGAGACGGGATAGAAGGCCCAATGCTCAGTGCTCCCGATCTTAATCTTGTGGTAGTCACCACAGTTATCTGCATCGCTTTTGCTTGAATTCCAGTCTCCGCGCAGCCACGCAGCTTTACCAGTTCCGCTCTTCGCTTCGTAGACCTTCACAAAACCTTCGTCCACATCCGTCGAGTCGCCGTCACCGTTTAGATCAACGGCAACAAACTCAAGCCGCATGCGCACTCCAGTCTCGTCACCGGTCGTTGGAGCGGTAAAGTTCAGGTTACCAGCGGTGGCGTAGCCGGGAAGCTTTGTAAGCGAGGTAACGGTCGGCAGTGTGATCTTGGGCTCGCCTTCCGAATAGCCCTGCTCAAAGGTTCCGTAACCGGCGCTGCTCACAGACTTGGCAGTACCTACCTCGTTCTTAAAGGTCGCGCCGGTGGAGTGAATCGTGATCACGTCGTTCGACCAGACCGGGCCCCAAAGTACGTCACCACCACCAAAGTAAATGGTGTTTCCACTGGGGTCCTTCTCTACGTTGGTCCAGTAGGCATACCGCGCAAAGCTCTCCTGCTCGAGCTCGAGCCGGCGAACAAAACGTGCATTGCGGGGGCCAACAGCCTCAGAAACCACACTCGCAAACCTGCCAAACTGTCCCGTAGTAGAACCTGTGGGACCGATGTAGAGGTTATACGTGAGGTTAGGAATCACCTGACCGCTGCTGTTCTTGAGCGTGCCGTTGGTGACCAGTGTGCGATAGCCGGAATCAGGCAACGCAATCGGATCGTTGTTAAGAAGACTCTTGCCGATCTGAAGCGACGCGTCGGCAGCATAGCGGAGCTCCTTCTCACGATCCGCCATTCCACCAATCAGGTGGCCATTGGAAGTGAGATAGATCGCCGCCATGGCGAGCGCGCCAATGGCAAACGTCATCAGCATCGTAAGGACTAGCGCTACGCCCTTTCGATTCCGCAGCGCCAGGCGCGGAGAACGTAGAATGGTGACGCGACGCATAATGCTCCCTTGTAAACGTTATGGGGTCGGTATGGTTACCGCTGCTGAAACACTTGCAGACGAGGTCGCAGGAGTGCAGTCCTGTGAAGCCACGCCGTATATCCACTGCTGACCCGGAACAACGTCCGTGTCGGTAAACGAATAGGGAGGAGCACCCGCAGCCACGCTGGCGATGGGTTCGCCAAACATTACGGTGAGTGGATCACGCCTGTAGATCGTGTAGCGCTCCACGTCCTTTTCACCTGCTCCTTCATCGCCTGATTTGGCCCAGGAGATCACAACATCCGGAGTCGCACTCGCTGTTACTGTCACCAGACCCGGTGTCAGCGGTGCATCACCGCACGAACTGGCCAGAAGGAGACCAGCGTTGTTGATGCGAACTACGCGCTCCTCCTCACGCTCCACGTCAGCGGATCGTGGGTCACGATGCACAGTCGTAAACTTGATGCGCACCAGACGCACGCTGTCCATCTGCATCGAGTTAGAAGTATCAGCCGGTACACCGTGCCAGCCGTTGATGTGACGCATCGGAAACTTGTTGGAGGCAATCTCCGTGAGCGCACCGGTGGAGTTGAGCTTGAAATACCTGAAGTACGGCTGACCCGAGACAGATTTGATGCCGCGTGCCAGAACGCGAGGCGTGGAATTGTTCACGCGGCGCATAAGCCTGTACAAACCAGGAGCAGCAGAATCCGCCTCCACATAGTAGCTGATCGTTTCTGCGCTGCTGGGAATGCCTGTGCCCTTCCAGTACGAGCTGTCGGGATAAGTCCAGCCAGACGAATTGGGAAGCGTTATCTTGTTGGTTGGACTCAGCATCCCGATCTCGCCGGTCTGCGCGTCGGGATCGTAGTACACAGTACCGAAATCCAGACTGTCCTTGCTCGACAAGTCAGCGTTGAACGTGATGGCGTTGGTATTGGCGTACACCAGGAGCGGCTGACGTATCGTTATACCGACCCCGGCCACGCGCAGGTCACGATCAATCGCATCCAGTGCGAAGTTGGCGTTCAGCTGAGCGTCGAGACGGCCCGATGACGCTGCTACCGAACGGCTCGTGGTGAGAAAAAACGGAATCGCGATGCCCATGGCGAGCATCGTTATCGTCACACCAATCAGCAGTTCAAGAATGGTGAAACCGCGACGACGCTTTGAGTAGTGATTCACCAGTCGCATATCAGAAGTCGGCTATTATGGTGGACTTTTTGACGACCACGCTCTTGGGAATTGCGGGGGTGGTTACCGTTACCGTTACGATCTTGTAGTCAACGGTATCGGCGGCCCCACCACCAATTCGCGTAACCGCTGTAACACGTGAGAAACCCTTGTAGCCGCTGATGTTGGTTTCAGTACCCTGGTAGAGGCTGTCAACCTTTCCATATGTAGGGGCGGTCTTCACTTCCTCAAATCGCTCGGCCACCAGGTGAAGTGCCTGTGCGCGAATGCGCTCGTCCATCGTGCCACGCGAGAGCTTGGTCACGTATGAACCCGCCGAAAGCACTGCTCCAGCCAGGATTATCACGGCAAGCATAGCTTCGATGAGCGCCACGCCTTCGCGTGGTTTGGTAACGGTCTCAGTTTCTGCAATCTCTCGGCGCATCAGTTTCCTCCAGAACGCCAGGTGTTGTTGACGCGACGAAACCAATCCGTGCGCCCGGTAGACTGAGCAACTGTCAGCGCACGCCAGCTGGTGCCGCTGCGCCCTGTTGCGTTCAGGTAGATTTCTGTATCGCCGCTCGTTGAACCGTTGCGGCGGAAAACGACGCTCGGGAAAGTGCTGATCGTGCGCACGCCGCCTCCAACGACTTCGGCCGTAACCGTGCCATTCACACCAGCAGGTGGCGTCGCGAAAATCACGCCCTCTTCAAGTGGCCGCCACGAGATCCGTTCTCCTGTCGAGGCAGCGCCATCGTTGTTCACGTCTTCGAGTATCCGCATCGTACCAGCGGAAGTGTTGAAGCTGACGATGACGTCGTGCTGCTTCTGAATCGAGCTACGCCACGCCTGCTGCAACACGCTGCGAACTATGCGCACGTTGGCGTCCAACCTCAGATCTGTGAAGTTGACGCGTGGAATAGCAATCCCGGCGATTATTGAAATCATCACCACGACGATCATCAGCTCGATCAACGTGTGACCGCGCCTCGAATGATCACGAGGTCCGACGCCAGGTCGCGTATCTTGTGCTGTGGAATGAGACATCCTTGGATCTCCGTGTAACGACAACATCCTCCTCGCCCGAGCGAGGCCGTCTGAGAGGGTTTGCATCCACACTCAGGACGACTCGCCGCATGAAGGATTTCACGTCCCTGGAGATCCTGCTGTCACGCTCACGGAAGGAAGCGTCACACAGCGTGCGTCACATTCAATTCGTGACGCAGATCACAAACACTTCCCTGCGTGTGATACTCGATTCCCGGGGCGGCACTTTCTGCCGCCAACGGTTAGCCGCCGCGCGAAGGGGCGATTGCGTTCTTCCAGACGTTACCCAAAACCCGAACAGCGTTGCCGCCAATGATCTGACGGATGTCTGCGTCAGAATAACCGCGGCGAATAAGGCCTTCGGTGAGGTCATACATTCGCTTTGGGTGATCGAGACCCTTAACCGTGATCGATCCGGCGCTGTCTTCGTGGTACTTGTAGCGGCTGAAGTTGGGCTGTGTGCGTGGATCTGCGCCGCCACCAATAGGGTTGGGGTTGCCAACGACGTCCATATCGCTGCCCACCGCCACGTGTTCAACGCCCACAAGCTTGCGAATGTGATCTATATGGTCGATTGCATGCTCGATCGTGACGGGTTCCTGTTCGCGTACGATGAAGCGGATGAACGCAACGCCCATTACACCGCCACTCCTGGCCATGGCACGGATCGCTTCATCGGTCTTGTTGCGCATGAGCGTGGGCGTAAGCGCGCGACAGTTCGCGTGCGTGAAAATCACCGGCTGCTTTGATGCACTTATGGCATCCATAGTGGTCACGTCAGCGCAATGCGATACGTCGATCACCATTCCCACTTCATTCATCCGCTGCACGATCGAGAGACCAAAGACCGAAAGTCCACCGTCGCGCTCCTCGAGAAAACCGCTCCCTATCCCATTGTTCATGTTGTAGGTGAGCTGTGAAATGCGCTGGCCAAGTCCAAAAAAGACGTTTACGTCGTCGGGGCGCCTGAAGTGCTGGGAATTCTGAAAGGTGAGCATGACGCCGAGTTTCTTTGAGGCGTGAGCTCGGGCAAAGTCGTCAGCGTCATCGATTCGCATGAACCAGTCACTGTACTGCGCCAGGAGCCCGTTCCAATCTGCAAACCACTTTACCGCCGCCTCATAGCTGTTGGCACCATGTCCCGTTGCTAAAGCGGTCATGCCTGAACCGCGATAAATTTCTGCATCGGCACTGGAGAGACTGCCGTTAGTTGACAACCAGCGCGTGATGCGGGGCGGAGTCTCGCTATAGTCGGGAAAGCGGAACTGATTGAGCAAGTCCACCACCAGATTCTCTTCTATCAACTTGACGCAACGCGCGCTGTATTCGGTGCGCGACTGGGCAAAAAGTTGATAACGTCCGCGGAGTATTGCCGGTGCGGTTGTAAGTCCCACCCCAAGGGCAATCAGAGCATCGCGTCGGCTGATAGTGCGATCTGGCATTGGTAGACCTGGGTTGGAGGCACTTGGAGAACTCGGTCCTTGACGTGCTGAATCTGCCAACCTTCATTCAGCGCGCGGAGAAAAGAACCGCGTGGGGCGCAACAGTCAAACGGCGACGGGTTTGAGCGATGGCAAGAGAGAATGAACGTCCCCGTGGGGGGCCGGCGGGGGCAAAGAGATCGGCAGGGGCTGGAAGCTTTCTCGGCTCAGGCGGAAGCAGCGAAAAGGCTCCAGAATTGACCCTTCGACTGAAAAAGGGACCAGATGGCCGGGTTGCTTCATTTGCTCTCGAGCGCCGCGACGGTTCGGTAACCGTACAACGGCACCCACAGGACTTCTTTGCGGCTCACGACCTCACGCACTACGCAGTAGAGACGACGCTAAGCTTTGCGCAGGCGTTCTATGGTCTCGTTGCCGATGGCTGGGACTTTGGAGACTTTGGCGCGCCCTGGCCTCGTGGGCGAATACCAGGGACCGAGGCTGTACTTGTCGAACATATCGTGGGCTTCCTCGACCTCGAGCGAACGTCGGGCAGCGTTATGACGGCAAGTGAGATCTCAGTGCTGCTCAGGGAGCGTGGACTTGAGTTCACGCTCAGCGAAAATCAGTTGGAGCGCGTGCGCACGCTGAGAGACTCACTGATCAGAAAGCTGCAGGCGTTGGATATCGGTGACACCATGCAACTGCCGTATTCTCGAGGGAATCTGGCGGAGGGCTAAAGGGCGCCGCACATTGGCAGCCTGTCTCCATACCCCCAACCAAGGAGCGCACTGTGAAAAAGCTACTCACCGAGTTCATTGGCACGTTCTTCCTCGTGCTCACCGTGGGCCTTACGGTGATTGCACAATCAGATTTCGCGCCTCTGGCAATTGGTGCTTCGCTCATGATCATGGTGTACATGGGAGGTCACATTTCGGGTGGGCACTACAATCCTGCCGTATCCCTTTCCGCGACGATGCGGGGAGCGCTTCCTGGTAGCCAGTATGCTTCGTATGTGATTGCGCAGCTGCTGGGCGCTATTGCGGCGGCGTTAATTGCTTATGTGATCACAGGTCGGACCTTTGCCCCCGCACCGGCTACCGGGGCGACAGCGATTGCGGCTCTGCTGGTTGAAGTCCTCTTTACCTTTGCGCTCTGCCTCGTCGTTCTCAACACAGCAGTCTCGCGCAAGACCCAAGGCAATTCGTATTTTGGTCTGGCAATCGGTTTCACCGTGGTTGTTGGTGCCTTTGCCGGAGGGGGCATATCGGGCGGCGCCTTCAATCCAGCTGTTGGTGTAGGGCCGATCATCGTAAACGCAATTCTGGGCGGTGGTTCCTACTCAGCGCTTTGGCTTTATATAGTTGGTCCTCTCCTGGGAGGAGCGTTGGCAGCAGCGGTCTTCGGGATTCAGGAGGCCGACTGAGTTGCCGCTAACTGGCAGGTGTTCCGCGGGGAGTACGCGGAGCACCTGCCTCTGGCCTGAATGCAGCGTTCATCGGTGGCCAAAAAAAATCATTGCCGCGGAAACAACTTCGCCGCGGAAAAACGCGGAAGTACGCGGAAACTACTTAGCGAAGCCGAAGTTAGGCTCGCTTAGTTGACTTTGCCTTTGGTTTGATTCCTGCGCCGTCACCCAAGGTGCGCTCGGTTCAACTCCGCGTTCATCCGCGGCCAAAAGAAAGATCATTGCCAACTCCGCGTTCATCCGCGGCCAATCTTACCCGCTGCGACGCCCTGGCTCCTTACTGACCCAGAAATTCCCCAAACGGCCGCAGCGAAGGGATGTTGTCACAGAGAATCTTGAGAGTGACCATCATCGGTACTGCCAGGATCGCTCCGGTGATTCCCCATATGAATCCCCAGAACATGATCCCAATGAACAGTGCGACCGTGTTCAAGGGGAACTGTCGTCCCATGAGGGCCGGCGTGACGATGTTGCTTTCAATCACATTGAGCAACAAAAAGGCGCCGGGTACGAGCATGGCGCGTCCGGCGGTATCAAATACTGTTAGCGATGCCACCGCGAGAACGATGAGCGTGAGCATGGCCCCAAGGTAGGGCACAATATTCAGCAGGCCAGCGAGCGTGCCCCAGAGCGCAGCGTTAGGCATGCCAAGGAGCTTCAGGACCCCCCACGTCGCCACGCCCAGCGCTACGTTGATCATTACCGACGTGCGCAGATAGCGCGAAACGCTGCTCTCCACTTCTTCGGAAATCACGCGCGGTACTTCGCGTTCAGGCCCACGCGGCATTACGCGCATCAGCTTGCGCATAAACAGGTCACCCGAGGCCAGGAGAAAATACGTCAGAAAGATCACGCTAACTATCAGCGGTAGCGCCGATGCAACGCCACCAAAAGCGCGACGCAGAAAGGGCGTTCGCGGCGCCTGTGGTGCGGTCGACGATCGACGCGTCGTGCTCTGCCCGGACGCTATCTGTTCCACGCGAGCCGCCGTCGCTTCCCACTTTCCCAGCGGAGCCGTGAGCTTGCGGAGCTTCTGTTCAACTTCGCTCATAGCCGCGGGAGCGCGTTCAGCCCAGCTGCGTGCTGGTCCGCTCAGCAAGACGATGAGCATCCCGAGTGTAAACGCTCCTCCCAGCACCACGATCGCGGCGCCAAAAGGTTCATGTATTCGTAACCGCTTGAGACCGCGCACAGCGGGTCGCAGCAGGAAGCTCAGCAGGATCGCGACGACCACCGGAAGGATCAGGGCGCGGGCGATGTAGAGCGTATAAAAGAAAGCGAGCGCCGTAAGAAGGGTGAGGGAGGCTGCCGCAATATTGAGTTGGGTAGTTCCAGGCTGCTCAGTCTCGTCGCGTGGCCCGGCGCTTTCCACCGGTGCAAAGACCGGTTTGGGTAATACAAAGCGGCCTGATCGGATAGCCCATTCGAGGGTATTGCGCATGCCACGCCCCTTCGATTCATCCGACATGCGTCACCTGCGAGGTAAATGTTGAGGCTGGTGTTCATTAACCATCGGATAATGGCGCGAGCCAGCCGACTATACCAAGCTATGGCGTACTCATTACCTGCGCAGGAGTGTACCCATGAAAGGACTAGGGGTTGTGCTGATCATCCTCGGCATTCTTGGCTTTGCCCTGGGTGGCAGGGTTTTCTCTCGTGACGATACCGTAGCCGAGATCGGCCCCCTTGAAATAGAGGCCGAGAAGCAGGAGCGGATTCCCGTTATGCCGATCACGTCGGGCGTGGCGGTGGTTGCTGGAATCGTCCTCGTGGCCGTGGCGTCGAGGCGGAGAGTCTAGGAGATCTTTGAGAACCAGAGGAGAACGCCGGCGGGTTGAGTAAACGTCGGCGTTCTCGTCGTTCGGCCCCAGCGTACGTTCAGCGTCCGGCACCTGGTTGATCCTCGGACCAGGCGTCACGCGCAGAGCGCCGTGCGCGGTGCGCTGGTCGCTCTTCTTCCGTGTCCTCGGCGTTTGCGAGGCGGTTGATGAAGCCTTCGGCTATCGACGTAAGCTTGTCGTTGGCGGCGTGCTCCTCGTCGAGTATGGATTGCAGCAGAGACTCGACGCTGGTGTGGCCCATCGTTTTTGCGTGGGCCACGGCGGTGCCGTAAGCGGCGATCTCATAGTGCTCGACCTTTTGGGCGGCGCCAATGATGCCGGCATCGATCACATCAGGATCTCCTTCGAGGTCAAGCATTTCTTCACCTTCTTCGAGGACTCCTTCCATGCCTTTGCATTTCTTTGCCCGTGCGGGAACGGAGAGTTCCGCGAACGCCTGTTCGAGTCTTGAGATGTGGTCCTCTGTCTCGTCGAGGTGTCGTTGCAGGTTGTTGGAGAGTTCTCCGGAACTGGCGCGTTTGATCAGTCGTGGGAGTGATTTCACGATCTGTTTTTCGGCGCTATAGAGGTCCTTGAGCTCGTCCACCAGGAGATCGTGCAGTGTGGTCATCTCTTTCACGTTGTCACCTCCACAGGTGATTTATCGGAAATGGTCGTGGTGTAGACCTTATTCCGGCTAGCGGTTCTTCTGTCTGCGCTGATAGTCGTCGTCGTCGTAGCGGCGCGAGGTATCGGGCGCGGTATCTTCGTCGTCGAGGTCGTCCTGATCTCTTGGCCCTCGTCGGTCTGCGCTCTGTTGTGAGCGCTGGTCGTCCCGGCTCTGTTCCTGCTTCTGCTTACCATAGTTGGCCTGGTCACGCGGAGCTGCATGTGATGCATTGCGTGGTTTGCCTTCTCTTTCCGGGTCAAAGTCGTCCGGTCGGCGTTCCCGTTCCACGTCCTTCATGGTCTTTCCTCCAGCTGGGTTAAACGGCTGAGCGAGTGAGCTACGGTTGGCGACTCGCGTTTTGGGCCGTGGCCAGAAGGTGTGGTTCTGGATGGTGTGGCAACATTCCGCCTCGGGAGCGATTTTGCATTGTCCTTTGGGGAGTAGGGGGAGAACCGGATTACAGAAAGCGACGTCTGTTTTGGTCGACGTTGTGGTCGCGCACCGGAGAGAGTTTGGTGTTCTATCTCTTTGGTATAATGCGGAACTAATCCTTTGGAATAGGATTTTCAGGGCTCGTCAGGCTCAGCAAAAGTTGTGACCGCGGGTGAATGGCGCAATTTGCGGGACCCTCGTATTGTCTCGCACACGCAGTTCGTGTCGTTGGTGCGTGAAGGTCACTGATTCATGTATCGGCGAAGCTGTCCGGGGACGGAGCCCGGAACTGACAGGGACCTGGGCGACCTCCTCAGCGCCAGCGAACCGGCCTTGGAACGGTTTGTTTGTGCGAGTAGCGGCCAGATGTGCGTCGCTCCCGGGCAGCGCCGAACTGAGCTGGACAACCCTCTTAAGGAGAGGTGTCATGCTGGAAACTATTGCGATCATTCTGTTGCTGTTGTGGATTTTTGGGATGGTATCATCCTATACGATCGGCGGACTGATCCACATCCTACTGGTCGTGGCCATCGTTATGTTCCTTCTTCGTGTAATTAGGGGCAGACGCGTGGTTTGACCTGAAAGCGAACACGGTCGGAGAGATCGGGGGGTCTCAAAGACTGTTCCGGCGGGGCACGCCAACCAGGCGTGTACCCGTCGCGCTTTTTTTACGGATCGTCGGGAGTTCTCCCTGGAGTTCGAGCAGCTGATCCGATCAGCTGTTGCGAACTATCCCACGCCGTAGCGCTATTGCGGCTGCATGCGCGCGGTCCCGGGCTCCGAACTTGGAGAGAATCGCCTTCACGTGTGCCTTGACCGTACCTTCGGTCACGTGCAAGCGCTTGGCGATCGCCTGGTTCGAAAGTCCCTCCACAATCAATCGCAGTGTATCGAGCTGACGCGGGGTCAGTTCGGGGACCGCCATGTGCTCGGCGAGTTTTGCGGCTATGCCCGGTGGTATGCGACGCTCTCCGCTGTGAACAGCGCGCACCGTCTTTACCAGTTCATCCAGGCCGACATCCTTGCGGAGGTAGCTCGCGGCGCCAGCGCGGAGTCCGCGATAGACATCTTCGTCGGTGTCATAGTTGGTCAGCATTATCAGGCGCGCCGCCGGATCGATTTCGCGCACTTTGGTGATGAGCTCGACTCCGTCCATTGGAGCCATGCGCATGTCGACGAGTGTGACGTCGGGCGACTGGCTACCAAAGAGGAGCAGCGCTTCTTCTCCAGTTGCCGCGCAACCCACAATCGTGAAGTGCGGTTCGCGCCCAAGCAATTCCGCCAGACCGCTACGGATGAGTTCGTGGTCATCCACGATCAGGACCTTTATTGGCGCTGCAGCCACGGTAGTAATGCTCGAACGGGGGTGGAGGGACTCTTGTCCGGGAAGTTGGTCGTTGCGAATGTGCGCCGCAACGGCGCCCTCGGCGGCCTCATGCATACGGCAGGCGGTTACGGGTAAGGATCAAGGGTCGACCTATTACCATCGACCTATTGCAGTGGTGCGATCGCTTGTCCAATCATTTACCTGTTGAAGGTTTTGACCCCTCCGGTGGGGGCGGCTCGAAGGAGCTGGTGGCAGCCCGGCTCAAAGACGCACCCCCTTTCCCAGAGCGCCGCCCTAGGTACACGTCTCGCGTTGTCACGTTCGCATCGCAGCCAATCAGGTGCTCACTTCGCCTCGTTTCACCGAGAAGCAGATGGAGAATAGGTCCCCGGAGGAGCTTGAATTGTCACAAGCTGCGCTCAAGGCTGAGCCCGATGCGCTGGAGGCTGAGATTACGAGGAGAATGGCGGAGGTTAGAGAAACGCACGAGCGGGTGCGGGAGTTCGAGCGGCTGGCTCTGGCGGGAACGATTGCGGCTGGTCTGGGCCACGACCTCGGCAATCTTCTTCTCCCGCTGAGACTGCGCCTGGATGCACTCAAACGCATCGACCTCCCTGAAGAAGCCAAAAGCGATATTGCAGCGATCGAGACGGCCGTCAACTATCTGCAGCAACTCTCCACTGGGCTGAGGTGGTTGGCGACTGATTCCGGGACGGGCGCCGGAGGTGTCGCACGCACAAACCTCGAAAGCTGGATTGTAGAAGCGGAGAGAGTTTTCAAGGATGCTCTTCCTCCCGGTATCACGCTCGAAACAACAATTGAGCCTGGGCTTCCTTTTGTTCGCATGTCCGAGGCAGCGCTCACACAGGCAGTCTACAACCTGGTACAGAATGCGGGACAGGCACTCAAGGGACAGCGTGGAGGCAAGGTCGAGATGGAGGTGAGTTCAGGGTCGCAGGGCTTTGTAGTAATAGCAGTGTCGGACAATGGTCCGGGGTTGGATGAAGAAATTCTGGAGCGTTGTTTTGAGCCATTCTTTTCTACAAGAAAAAGGCAGATTTCTACTGGCCTTGGGCTCGCTATCGTGCGCTCGCTGGTGCGCCGTGCAGGAGGGGATGCGAGCGTAGAGTCCAAAGCTGGAAAGGGGGCGACCTTCACCATTACGGTACCTGCTGTTGCGCGCGAAACCGATGCTACGCGGCACGACACTCCCACGCAGGCAATTGTCAGTGTGAGCGGTGCAAGGGCCCAGGCGCTCGTGCGCACCATCCTCTCGCACGACGGATTTCAGCTGGTAAGTCTCCAGGAAAGCGCAGGCATTGATCGCGGAGTCTGGGTGAGTGATCTCAGCGGCAGCGTCGACCTCGACACCTTGCGATCGTTTGTCGAAGCTGGAGAACGGCGCTGGGCGGTTGTGCTCGGACACACCGAGCTGGACCTTGGGCACCCCAGGCTGATCGACGGTCGTACGGTCGATGACATTCCGGCCCTGCGTGCTGCGCTGGAGTTCCCGCACGAAGGCTCGGCGGACAACAGCATCGAGGTCAGAGATGTGCACGACTGACCGGGGTGTGACGAGCTCCGCAGGAGTCGTTGTAGTAGACGACAATCAGCTTGTAGTCGATGCGTTGAGACGACGCATTGCGCTGGAGGGTGACATAAGCATGCTCGGCGCCTTGAATGAACGCGACGACATTGTGCGGCGCATCTCCGAGCTTCAGCCCGATGTGGTATTGCTTGACATAGATATACCCGGTGTGGATGGGTTTGAAGTTGTGCGTCGTTTGGGGCGTGAACAGCCCGCGGTACGCGTCGTGATGTTTACCGGTCACGCTCGCAAGGACTACTTTGAGCAGGCTCTGGCATCGGGGGCGTGGGGTTTTGTGCTCAAGAGCGCCCCAACAGGCTTTCTGCTGGATGCCGTGCGGAGGGTGTCACGGGGAGAGGTGGTCATCAATGACGCGGATGATCCGGGTCGTCGCGTATGACAACAAAGGAACGCTTTCACGATAAACCGGGTAGTGCGCACACCGAGACCCGCGGTGAGCCCGTACCAGGACTACCTGTAAATAACATCCTTGGTGGTATAGCCCACGAGATTCGGAACGCGTTGTTTACAACAGGGATGACGCTCGAGGCTCTGGAGGCGGGTGGGGGAGAGGCGACCGAGGTGCGCGACATCGCAGATTCGCTCAGGCGTCAGCTGATTCCCCTTCAGGAACTGGCCGCCGACCTTTCTCTGCTCGAAGCTCCACCGGCCAGCGGTTTTGTGTCGGTGCCCTTTGCCACACTCTTGGGGGCTGCCCTGGAAAAACTGAATGGCGGTTCGACCGCAGAGAGCAAGGCGCGCGTTGAGGTTGCTCAGGAGACCGATGGTCGGCCCAGGGTGATGGCAGAGGCCGCGAGCATGGTGCGAGCGCTGGAGCACATCCTGGCGTATGCTGTGCAGCGTTCGCCGAGCGATGCCGTGATCGGTCCGCGCATTCGGCAGGCAAACGATGGGGAGAATCAACTCGTCGAATGCCTGGTTGATGACTTCGGCCCTCAGCTGGGGCCTGAGGACCTGCAGCGCTTATTTGATGCATACCATCCGGCGAGTCGCGGCGGATTTGCTCTGCGGCTCGCCGCGGCTCAAGGCGTTGCCGAGGTTCATGGAGGCAGGCTGTTCGCCGAGCCGGCCCCCGATGGGGGGGTGAGACTAGTGCTGCGGCTTCCGTGTGTTAAGGAACATTGACGCTTAGATCCTGAGGTCGCGCACCACCTGCAGGAGAGTGTCGAAAGGCACAGGCTTAACCAGGTAGCCATCAAAGCCTGCTTCTTTTGCTCTTTGGCGTTCCTGCTCACCACCATAACCAGTGAGCGCCACGAGCAGGCATTTGCGTGCGGGATCGCACTGACGGGCGCGTCGTGCTACTTCAAAGCCATCGAGCCCGGGGAGTCCAATATCCAGTAGGGCAAGTTCGGGGAGCGAGCTCTCGATTGCTTTGACGGCGGTGATACCATCATGCGCGAGGGTTACGTCGTGTCCCTTGAGGCGCAGCAGGAGCACAAGGCTTTCGGCGGAGTCTGGGTGATCGTCCACGACCAGGATTCGCCGAGTTGGCATCGTGTCACGTGGGTCGCTCATACTACGAAGTGGTAGCGGATGCTATCCGGTGGATCAGGAGAGCAGCGCGTTTTGCCTGAACACCAAGCATGCGCAGATCGGCGGTTTCTTCGGTGGTGTGATCGGAGCGTCCTTTGAGACCGAGGCCGTCGATTGCCATGTCGACGTGACCAGCGACGAAGGAGATGTCAGCAGCGCCGGCCTTCAGGGGATCGACTGCTGTGACGGGCGGCAAACCTGCCTCACGGCTGGCTCGATCGAGGATTTGGAGCAGTCGTTCGTTACCCGGTGCGGGTGCAAATGGCGGATAGCCGTCGTCGAAGGAGAGTGCAGCGTTGGTGCGGGGGCGGTGGCGCGCTACAATTCGTTGCATTGTCGCTTTAGCTCGTGTAAGCTGATCCGGAGTGAGCGCGCGCAGATCTCCGGCAACTGCCGCGGATTCCGCTACGACGTTGGTTTTGCCAAACGCGGTCCCTCGGTTCTGTACCGAGTCAAATGTCACCGTGGTACCACCCACGATCACGCCGGGATTGAAAGTGAGCTTAGGTTCGCTCGACAGGGAGTCGTGGAATGCAGTAAGAATGCGAGCAACTTCATAGATCGCACCGCTTCCGACCTCAGGCTGAAAGAGCTGCGATGAATGCGAAGGTACGCCAGAAGTACGGAGCACCCAGCCCGTTGAACCACGCCGTGCAACGACTGCCACGTGCGGATCTGGCGGACCATTCTCGAACCCTATTGCTATGTCTGCCCAGTCGGCTGCGGCAATCAGGTCGCGTCTTGCAGCCTCGATGGGGGCGCCGCTGTCTTCCTCATCACCTGTAAACACGGCGGTGATCTGCACGTTGTCCAGCACTCCTGCGCTGCGGAGAGCCCTGATGGCGAGCAACATCACGCTGTTACCGCCCTTCATGTCTGTAATGCCAGGTCCGCGTGCAGAATCGCCGGGCACTCTGACAAACTGTTGAAAGGGGGAATCTTCTTCAAATACCGTGTCGAGGTGCCCAATGAGCAGGAGCTTTGGTCCGCGGCCAGAGCCTCTATACTCGGCGACAAGGTGCCCAGCGCGTTTCCACGAGCTGCCCTCGATCCAGCGCGTCTGGAATCCCAGTTCTTTGAACTCCTGCGCGAGGAGGTCACCTACGCGTTTGACGCCGGCAAAGTTGTGGGTTCCGCTATTGATGTTTACTGACTGTTCGAGCCGTGCGAGCGCTTGTGGCATTCCTGCGTCGATCGCTGCGACGATTCTTTGTTCTGTTGGTGAGAGCTGTTGGGCGGTGAGTACAGGAGCGGCTGTAAACGCGAGCGCGGCAGCAGTGCCAAGGGCGAGAATATCCGGTTTCATCTGAAGAGACTGGGGCTGAGCACACGATATGGTAAGGGATGAGCGTCTTCCATACTCAGTGGAGTCAGGGAGCCTGAGCGGCGAGCTCGTCACTGAGCAGGTCAGCGCTCCTGATGCGATCGCAGCACCGATTTTGGCGCAGCCAGGCGCCAGGAGTCGTAGAGGAGCGCTTCCAACTCCTTCCAGGGGGGTCGCTTGTCGAGCCAGACTCCAACCCAACCGGACTTCCCTACATAGGGAGGGGAGAAAAATCGCTCGGGGCGACTCTGGATGAGATGCTGCTGGGTGACGTGCTCGGCTTTGCACCAGACCGCGTTCCGGCCCGACCCATGATGATTGGCAGGGTTGGCATACATGGCAAAGAGCTTGTTTTTTACCCTGAAAGTGGGTTCCCCCCAGGCAAGGACTTCGTGGGTCTCAGGGAGTGCCAGACAAATGGTGCGCAGCTTGGACAGCGGATCAGGGCTCATATTAAGCATTTGACGAGGCAGCCTGTCACTTTCCGGGAAGCGATGCCGTAGTGGCTCTCGTTCGTTCGAGTTGTTCGCTTTTTACCATGCACCGGAATAAAGATGAGCAAAGTCTCTGTTTATGGAATAGCGTGTGCTGTTGCGGTGCTGATGTTGCCCGCAACCATGTCACTGCAAGCACAGAGCCAGCCCCCGGCCGAGTTGTTGTTTCGCGGCATTCGCGTGTTTGACGGCGAGCGGATTATTCCATCGAGTGACGTGCTCGTGCGCGCCGGGCGCATAGTGAGCGTAGGGTCGAATATAAGCGCGTCGAGCGGTGCAAGAGTAGTCGAAGGCGCGGGCAAGACACTCCTTCCGGGTCTGATCGACTCGCACACTCATACGTTTGGCGAGGCTTCCGCAACGGCTCTGATTTTTGGTGTAACGACCGAGCTCGATATGTTCACGGACGCCGCGCTGGCGCGAACGATGAGGCAGGAGCAGCGCGAAGGCAAGGCGACGCGCCGTGCGGACCTCGTCTCAGCGTCGACGCTCGTTACAGCGCCTGGTGGTCACGGCACTGAATACGGGATGGTGATTCCCACCATAAGCAGTCCGGAGTCAGCTCAAACGTTCGTAGATGCGCGACTCGCCGAAGGGTCTGACTATATAAAGATCGTCTATGATGATGGACGGGCATATGGGATGTCGATGCCCACGGTGTCTCTGGCAACGATGCGCGCGGTGATCCATGCGGCGCACGCTCGCGGCAAGCTTGCCGTTGTGCACATCGGGGATCAGAAGAGCGCGAAAGAGGCAATTGAAGCCGGTGCCGATGGGCTGGTGCATTTGTTCGTGGACAGTGAACCCGATGAAGGCTTTGCTGCGCTGGTTGCCGCCAAGAGAGCCTTTGTAGTACCTACACTGACTGTGCTCCTGAGCGTGAGCGGCACGCCAGGGGCAGCATCGGTCCTTGATGACGCGAGGCTTGCCCCCTACATCACTGCTGCGGACGCCGCGGTATTGCGGCAGAGCTTCCCGGCGCGTGCTAATTCCCCCGCGCGGCTCTACGCGGCTGCCGAAAACACCGTCAGGCAGCTCAAGCGGGCGAAGGTTGACATCCTTGCAGGAACCGACGCCGGGAACCCAGGCACGTCTCACGGAGCCGCATTGCACCGCGAGCTCGAGCTACTGGTAAAGGCTGGACTGACGCCGACCGAAGCGCTGGCGGCCGCCACGAGCGTTCCGGCGCGCCGTTTCCGGCTTACGGACCGGGGTAGAATCGCAGAGGGGCTACGCGCCGACCTGGTGCTTGTATCCGGAGACCCCACGCAGGACATCACCGCGACCAGAGCTATTGAAGGGATATGGAAGGGAGGTCATGAAGTCGACAGGGCTGCCTTTGCCAGGAACGTCGCTGAGGTGAGCAAAGCCGGCGCTCAGGCTCCGCAAGGTTCGGAAAGCGGATTGGTGAGCGATTTTGAAGACGGGACCATCAGCGCGCAGTTTGGGGCAGGCTGGGCCGTGACTACGGATTCGATGGCAGGAGGCGGGTCGTCGGCCAGTCACGAGGTTGCAGATGGCGGGGCAGACGGTTCGGCAAGATCGCTACTCATCAGCGGTATGATCAGCGGCAGGGTTCCGTACGCGTGGGCAGGATCGATGTTCTCACCAGGCGCTCAGGTTTTTGCTCCGGCCAACCTCTCGCAGTGGAAGGAGGTGCGATTCTGGGCGCGAGGTGACGGCAAGATGTATCGAGTCATGATCTTTGCGCAGAGCAAAGGATTTACTCCACAGTTCACCACGTTCACGGCCGGTCCGGAATGGAAAGAATACGTCTTCCCCTTGTCATCGTTTGGCGGCATAGATGGTCGTGATATCATGTCGCTGATGTTCGTTGGAGGCCCAGCACCGGGACCGTTCGAGATTCAGGTAGACAACGTACGTTTTCAATGAGGGTCAGATGAGACTTGCAACTGTACTGGCGCTTACCGTGGCGCTGAGCGCGGCCTCAGGGGGATCGCTCCTGGCGCAGGCAGCGGATCCTCTGGGTTTGCCTCCCGTACAGCTACCACCTGAACTCGACCGGGTGCTGAGGGACTACGAGAAGGCGTGGAGATCGGGCGATGGAAAGGCGCTGGCAGAGGTCTTTACCGAAGACGGCTTTGCTCTCTCTAACGGTTCGATGCCTGTGCGGGGCCGGGCTGGAATCGCCGAGACGATTCGCGGCCCCGGGGGTGAGCTTCAACTCCGTGCTTTCGCCTGGTCCACGTCGGACACGGTGGGTTACATCGTCGGTGGATATACTTACTCCAATTCTTCGGGCCCGGGAGGCAAGTTCCTCCTGGCCCTGAGAAAGGGAAGCGACGGCAAGTGGAGGATTGCAGCGGATATGGACAACAGCGCAGCTCGGCGCTGAGCCTTCTTTTGGCGGAGTACATACAGTCACGTTTGTGTACACAATCTACGGTCTATCCTACCAGTCGACTTAACGATTCGCGCAAGTTGGAACGCGCACGATCCTCCAGAGCGTCACGCATGCGCCTGCTTGAATAGATGTGCGGCCGTTCAAGAAACGAACGAAGGATGCTGGCGCGTTTCCTTTTGTAGATAAAGTCGGGAACCCAGGAGTACTCCTCGCGCACCTGAGACTCATACTCCTGGAACCGATCAGTCGGAGCGCCGAGGATCGCGAGGTCGATATCAACAATTAGAGTGGCATCGCCACCAGCTGGCGCTTCGGTATGAGTCGTCCACAGGATCAGCCGTGCGACAGCATCCGCCTTTCCTGGCTCGAGAGTTGAACCCACCAGATGGGTGCGGGCAAGGCTGGCGCTTTTATCCTCGTTTCCCAGGCCTCGCGGATCGTACACCGCATCGTGGTACCAGATCGCGAGTTCGAGTATCAGAGGGTCCTCAGCTTCATCACGCAGTTTGTCAAACCAGTCCAGACATTCTTTGACATGCTGCAAGTTGTGATACGCCCTGTGGCTTTCGCGATAGCGCTCGATCAATTCGCGCTGGTGCTCTGCTGCAATGTTCACCTTGTTACCCAGCGAGCGCCAGCGCTCCTCAAGCACGGTCACTGTGTGGCCTGTCTAGCGCCCATAGCGGCGAGGATCCACGTGAGATTGGCCGTACCGTCCATGATCGGCTCGTTGGTGGAATAGTCACCATAGTCATCGTGAAAAACGATTGCCCCCGTGTTGAATACCGCGTACTCGTCTTCTTCGGTCAGGTGTATGCCGCGGAGATTGCGGTAAATCGACGCGTAGACAGGTCCGTCGAGCAATCCGCCGGTGAGCACCGCGCCAAGTTGTCGGGTGACGACCGCATGGGGATCGCGGGCATAGTTGCCGTCTGCTGGCAGCCCGATCACCATGGAAACGCCCCACGGGTTGACTCCGAAAAGCCAATCAAGGGCTGCCTGCTCATACGCGCGATACCGGTTGTCACCTGTCATCCTTCTATAGAGCATTGCCTGAGTGGCAAAGGATGCCATGAGGTTGTTGGAGCACCATATGAACGGAACACCCACTCGAAATGGATTGGATCTTGCACGCGCCACCACGGCCTCGAGGCCACGCCGGTAATATCTCTCGAGTATTTGTCTTTGCCGTGGTGAGGCGTTCCTCCACGTCTCGTAGTGCCCATTGTTGTGCCACGGATACCACTGGTAGTGTTTCGCAGTATCAGCTCCCATCCATGGAGTAACGGGTTCGCGCGAAGCGTAAGACATGGCATCGCGGAGGTACCGTTGATCTTTAGTCAGCGCATAGAGTTGTGAAGCGCCCAGCTCCATGTCGTCCACCCAGTTGTCCTCTTCGTAAAAATACGGAGCTCTGCCAGGAGCGGTCTGACAAACGCCCGGATACCTGATTCCCAGCTCGTATGCAGCCCTTGCCTTGGCAGCAAGAGTGTCAGCCAGGGCGGGATCGTTCCGCCGGTAGGTGATTGCCCCGAGCGCAAACGCCGCGGCATACTTGCCTGCTGTGGATGCGTAGCCAGTAGAACGGTTCTTGTGCTCAAACAGTCCCTGCGGCTTGCCGGTGCAGGGGTAGACAGGTCGCTCCATCCCCTTCCCCCAGCCGTAATCCGAAGAATCGCTGGTTATCAAATCGGCAAATGCATGATCTCTGTCGTCACCGAGCTGATTGTACATCTGTGAATCGGAGGGAAACATCAGCAGGAGCCACTTAAGTCCGTGGCGTGCCTCGTCCAGAATATCTGCGACGCCGTTTGCGCCCGGATCGCCATTCGCGGCAAAGGCATCCACAAATGCTTTGGGGTGATCCCGGTAAGCCATCAGCATGACAAAGGTGGCGTTGGCCGACGTCGTCACGTACTGCAGGTAATCCGAGGCGTCTGCCCAGCCTCCTGTAACAGGCTGAAATACCCCTTCCCGCGTGGGGTCGTCGACTACAAAGCCATCGCGTTTGTGTACAACGGCACGATGGAACGGGTTATACCCGGAGCGCTGCTGGCGCATGTAATAGAGAAGCGTATCAGCTGAGCCTGCGTAGGCAGAGGGCGAGATGCTGAAGGGTCGGGAAGAATAGCCCGCTGCTATCACTCTGTAGGTGCCCGGTGTTCTCAGCGAAGAGAAGTCCACGCGCCACGTACGAACGCATCCGGCAAAGGCTCCCTCTGCTTTCACATCAGGTCGGGCAACTACGATCCCCGCTTCATCGACGACAAGCAAACTCCCTACCTCTACCTCGCGCACGGCACACGCAACTGCCGCCTTGGGAGCGTCGGGCAAATAGCCCAGCTGGTTAACGCGAATGAATAGAGCTGCGCTGTCGGCAACTCCAGCGACGGCGAGCAAAAGCAGTGAAGCACTCACCATGCGATTGCTGCCTGGAAATGCACGACGGAGTTTGGTATCACGTGCTCATCCTGCATTGTCATCCTGGTAGAGGCGTGCAAGTCGTTCAGTCTCCGCGTCGAGTTCTGAGCGCAGTCGTGCAATAAGTTGCGGCCCAGCCGTGTGGGTGCGGCCATAGGCCAGGTTGAAGCGATAGTCGAACTCCGGAGGATTTGCTCCCTGCGTATGCTGCAGGATCGTCTCGAGTTTGTCCAAAGCTTTTGCCAGGCGAGCTTCGAGAGTCTCTGCAGCTTCATACTCCTCCCAGAGTTGCAGGATGTGGAGACGCGTTTCGCTGGGCAACGGCTTGAGAATCAACTCCAGTCCGTGACGTTCTTCAGCGGATTTGGAAGGTTCACCAGCAGCAGCACGCCTTGCCTGTTCCGGAGCAGGGACGTCGCCACTCATTGCCTCTCCCAGATCATGGATCAGACACATTGCTACGAGCCGTGCAGCATCAACGTCCGGAAATCTGGGAGCAAGCACCAAGGCCATAAGGCAGAGTCGCCATGTATGTTCGGCAACACTTTCCGGTGTCCCCGCTGAGGTCCATGCGCTCCGAGTGTTGGTCTTGAGGCGCTCCGCCGTGCGCAAGAACTCCAGCAAGCCGGCAATACCATCGTCACTCATATAATCACTTTAGCGCGCACCTGGAGAAAAATGCCCGATGTCTCAGGCATGGAACTATTTGTCATTTGTCACCGTCATAGAACTCTGACTTATTCCTTACACTGCACAACTTTCTTTCCATCATTGGATCGTTATGGTGCGCAATAAGGACCACTTACCGGCAGCAATTTCGCCTGAAAGAAAACCGCTAAACTGTCCGCTTTCGGGACGCCCAACGTACTGAACGAAGGAGATCACGATACAACCCGGAGGCGCGCAACTCATCACGTAGCAATAAGGTACGCCACCAGAATGTGTGTTTCAGATGTACACGGTAGAAATGAATCCAAAGCAGTCGAAACCAGCGGAAGTAAACGTTCGTAAGAGTAGTGGTGTCGAAATCTCAGCCGTTGTCCCCCTAGTATGACCACGCCTATGCTGATGCCAGTTCACCTCACCGATCTCCAACTCGCAATCGTCCGAATACTATGGACGAATGGCGAATGCACCGTGGTCGATGTGCAGGAAGGCCTACTTCCTGATCGGCCGTTGGCGCAAACAACAGTAGCTACCCTTCTAACGAGACTGGAAAAACGAGGGGTAGTGAGCCACAGAACCGCAGGACGGCAGTTCGTCTATCGAGCTGAAGTAACCGAGCCGGAAGTGAGGCGCGGTATGGTCGGAGAACTGACCAACTCGCTCTTTGCCGGCCGACCCACCGCACTCATCTCGCACCTTATTGCCGAGCGCGACCTTGGGGTCGCGGAACTGCACGAGCTCAAGCGAATGATCGCGGATGCCGAACGGCGCATGGTGATGCCAGCCGCGTCCTGAAGCAAATGTGACGCCGACTAAGAAGGCCGGAACCCAGTCGTTCCGGCCCTCTTTCGTTTTGGGACGGCATGCTGCCTATTCCGGAGAGTTTCAAGCCGGAAATGGAGAATGCCAAACAGGCGCGACTTTTCAAAGCAGTCCCTGGCTGCGTTTGCGGGAATCCTCCTGGGTGAACGTGGTCTCAACGAGATGATGATCGGGTGGCTACCCCACGCGGGGCGCCGCCTGGGTCAGGATTCGCAGGCAAGCGGAGTAAATGGGGCCAGGTTAAACGCCAATCTGGCTGCCCTCTCCAAGTACGGTGCGAACCCCCAGGGAGGGGTGAGCCGTGTGGCATACAGTCAGGCCGATCTGGATGGGCGGAGCTACGTGATGAGCCTTATCCGCCAGGCGGGGCTGGAACCGCGAATCGACACGGCCGGGAATATTCTGGCGCGCCGGCCGGGAAGCGACCCGAGCCTCAAGCCGATCTGCATAGGTTCGCACATCGACTCAGTTCCGGATGGGGGCAACTACGACGGCACAGTGGGCTCGCTTGGCGCGCTGGAGGTACTTCAAACACTTGGGGAGCGAAAGGTGGCGACGCGCCACCCCCTTGAACTTCTGATCTTTCAGAACGAGGAGGGTGGCACAGTTGGTAGTCGCGCCATGGCGGGTGAACTCCACGGCCCGGCGCTCGACCTAACTGCACGTAGCGGTAAAACGATTCGCGACGGGATAGGTTTTATTGGCGGTAACGTGAGCAGGTTGAGCGAGGCAGCGCGCAAAGCAGGCGACATGGCGGCCTACGTTGAGTTGCATATCGAACAGGGGGGAAGCCTGGAGCGCGACGGTAAGGACATTGGTGTCGTGGAGGGAATAGTCGGCATCGGATGGTGGGACGTGACTATCGAGGGATTTGCAAATCACGCCGGAACCACTGAAATGGGACAACGCCGCGACGCCATGCTGGCCGCGGCGCGTTTCACCGATATGGTCAACCGTGTCATTACGTCTGAGGCCGGGCGACAGGTTGGTACAGTCGGGCGCATGGCCGCATTCCCTGGAGCGCCTAACGTGATTCCTGGTCGCGTTGACTGCTCACTGGAGATCCGGGACCTCGATAGCGCACGGATCAGGCACTTCTACGAAGCCGTCGTGCGGGAGGCGGAAGGCATAGGCAAGGCGACGGGAACAACTTTTGCCTTCAAGGAGACATACGTTTCCAAGCCGGCCATCATGCATTCAGGCGTCCAGAAAACTGTTGAGGCCGCTGCAAGTGGACTGGGTCTCTCGACTCGCTATCTTCCCAGCGGTGCAGGGCACGACGCGCAGTACATGTCCACCTTGTGCCCTACGGGAATGATTTTTATTCCCAGTAAAGACGGCATTTCGCATGCGCCGCAGGAATTCAGTACTCCGGCGGACATAACAAATGGCGCAAATGTTTTGCTGCAAACCGTAATTGCAATCGATTCTAAGAATCGGGTATGATGACCTAACGGAAGGAAGCACCCGGGCCAGCTGGGTGGGGAGAGAAGCAACAAGATGATCAAGAGGCAGAGTGCGGTTCAGGCAGAGCTCAAGCAACGACTCCCGATTCCCTCGACTCGGGAAGAAGCCTTTCTGGCATTGCTGAGAACCGCCGCGGTGATGCGAAGACCGGTCGCCCGCGTAATCGAGTCGCACGATCTGTCGATGGCACAGTACAACGTGCTGCGCATCCTGCGCGGAGCGGGCGACGCCGGTCTCCCTACCCTCGCCATCAGGGAACGAATGATCGAAGAAGCCGCAGGCATCACGCGGCTGCTCGACAAACTAGAGAATGCATCCCTCGCCACGAGAAAACGACAGGGGAAAAGCGACCGCCGGCAGGTCTACTGTCACATCACACCGGCCGGACTCGCGCTCCTGCGCGAAATGGACAACCTGGTCGAGCTGGCGATAGAAGCTGCCCTCGCCATGCTCTCCGAAGGACAACTCGAAACGCTGATTGCTCTCCTCGATCGCATCCGCGCCGAAGCCCCGCGCGGCGTTGGCGAAAAACTCGACGGCGACGTTACCGTCGAACGCTCAGAATAACCCCTGGCGCCCCAGCTCCCCGGTGTGATAGGCTGGATACAGGGTGATGCACTGACCTAAACAGCCGCAAGCGGCGGCCAACGATCCTTCCACGGTCGCGCCGCCTCCAGTTGTGAAGCCAGGCGATACAGCATATGCTCGGCGCCAAAGCGCGCAACCACCTGGACTCCAACCGGCAAACCGCCCCGGTTCCACCAGAGTGGAACAGACATAGCCGGTTGTCCTGTGACGTTGAAGAGGGGAGTGTAAGGCATCCAGTCAAAGATCTGTTCGGCGGCGCGCTCCACCGCGCCCATCAGCCTGAGAACGCTGCCAGCTCTAAGTGCGCCGAGTGCCTTGAGGAGTACACGTTCCGAAGATGGTGGCTGCAAGGCGCCTATCGAGAACGGTGGCGCTGCAACGGTGGGGGTGAGAAGGAGATCAATCCCCTCAAAGAACTGACCGACTCTTCGTGCAGCGCGCTGCAACTCGCGTCTTGCAGTGGCAAAAGTGGCTGCCGGAAGGGAGCGCCCGATCACCGCGAGCGCCCAGGTAGAGTATTCCAGCTCCGAACGGTTTGGGGTACGCCCGAGGACTCGCTCAGCGTCAGCAAGGTCGGCGGCGGTCTCGCCGCAGATCATCACGACAAAGCTTCGGTTGAACGATTCGCGCTCCACAGGGACCGTCACGTCCAGGGTTTCGTGGCCCAGGGACTCCAGAAGTGCACGGGCATCGTTGACGGCCTCTACACAGTCTGCGTGCACACTGCGTCCCAGAAACGGCGCTGACGTGACGCCTATCCTCAATCTCCCCGGCGAAAACCCAACCTCGGAAAGGAAGGGTCGCGTTGGTGGCACGATTGTATAGGGGGCGCCGGCGTCCGGTCCAGCGATCGCGTCGAGCATGGCAGCGTTATCCCTGACTGATCTGCTAATCACACCTTCGATTGAAGCACCGTTCCAGAGTTCACCCTGGCGCGGCCCCGTGGGTACGCGTCCGCGTGTGGGCTTTAGACCAAACGTGCCAGTGCAAGACGCCGGGATCCTGATGGAGCCACCGCCGTCACCTCCACCAGCTAGAGGGACCATTCCCGCAGCCACCGCCGCGGCAGAACCTCCGCTGGAACCACCAGTAGTACGAGAAACGTCCCAGGGATTGTGAGTCGGTCCCAAGAACTCTGACTCGCAGAAGGGAGTGAGGCCGAACTCCGGCGTGTTTGTCTTGCCCACGACAATTGCGCCGCTTGCCTTGTAGCGCTTTACGACCTCGCTGTCTTCGCCGGGCCGAAAGTCCTTGTACAGCCTGCTACCGCTGGTTAGGGGTTCACCGGCGTACCAGGAAAGAAGGTCCTTGAGGAGAAAGGGAACTCCGCCAAAGACTCCTTGAGCGACATCGGAGTCGGCGCGTTTCTGTGCCGACTCGAACATCTTATGCACAACAGCGTTGAGAGCGGGATTGAGCGCTTCGATGCGTTCTATAGCTGCGTCAACCAGCTCTCTCGCGCTGATTTGCCGGTTTCGCACCAGTTCGGCGAGACCAATAGCATCGAACGACAGGTATTCGCGCGCGTTCACCTGGCTCCGCGTGATTTCTTTCGAGAATCGGTCAAGAGAAGTGGGATCGGTTTCCCGGCATCAGAGCACTCTATGAGCGTCGCAAGGCGTCGCTCGCGTGTGGCCTGCTGTTTGGCGCTCATGACCCAGAAGGAGGCGGTGCGCCGGTAACCGGGGGGTCTGGCTGAAAAATACTGCCACGCGCGCCGGTTGGCTTTGAATTTTCGTTCCAGCTCATTGTCGAGAGCAGCATTTGCCGCTTCAAAAGAGTAGCGCTTTGTCTTTGCCGAGTCTCGCCTCTCGAATGCCGCAAGCCCCGGCGCCGCCATTCGTCCCGCCTTGATGAGCGCGAGGGCTTTTGCTGTGTTTACCTGGCTCCAATAGCTCTTTGCCGTGCGCGGGCTGAAACGCTGCATGTGGCGTTCGTCGTCAATGCGATGGAGCACACCGTCGATCCACCCAAAACAGAGGGCCTCATCAACGGCCTGAGCGTAGGTAATCCCTGCTTTTCCCGAAGCCTTCTTGTAGAAACCAACGTAGAGCTCCGAGGCGCGGTCGTGGTTCCTTTCGAGCCAGGCGCGGAACTCGGCGGCGGAGCGAAAAAAGCGTGGTTTGACGTCGGGCCTGGCCATGGGTTGGTAAGTTCGGCCGCGGCCGCTGCCGGGCGCAAGCGGACCAGGGACGAGGTCACAACCCTGTGGACCCAAGCGCTGTCCAAAATACCGACCAGGTATCCAGACCGCCCCGACCAAGCAGGCCCCATGCTGAATCATCTCCGGTATGCCTTCCGCCGCCTCCGCAAAAGCCCGGGCTTCACCGCAGTAGTGCTTGTCACGCTGGCGTTAGGTATCGGGGCTAACTCAGCAATCTTTAGCGTCGTCAACACGGTCCTCCTCAGACCATTTCCGTACTCGGAACCCGAACGACTGCTGGTGGTGGACCATTTCTACCCATCCCTCAACAATCTTCACGCAGGAGCATCTGCTCCAACTCTGAGGGACCTGCGTGAGGATCAGAGGATATTTGACGGAGTATTTGCGGAAAGTGGCTGGAACCCTGCGCTGACTGGAATGGGCGATGCGCGCCGGCTCGTTGGCAGACGCATCTCGGGACAGTTCTTCAGCACGTTAGGCGTTCTTCCACAACTAGGTCGAACCATCCGGGAAGACGAAGACCAGCCCGGGAGCCGAGTTGCCGTGATCACTCATGGGCTCTGGCAAAGGGAGTTTGGTGCCTCTACGTCGGTGATTGGGCAAAGCATCAACCTCGACAACGAGAACTACGAGATTGTGGGTGTGATGCCAAAGAGCTTTGAGGATTTCTTCAGCAGGAACGCGGAGATCTTTGCCCCGCTTGGCCTGGCTCCTGAGGCATTTTCCGACAATCGACGGACCAACGAGTATCTGGCTCTCATGGCGCGGCTCAAATCCGGTGTGAGCTTTGAACAGGCGAGCCGCGAACTGACGGCGTTTGCCGATCGCCTCAAGCAGCAGTTCCCGGATTACTACCCGCCAGATTGGACGTACAAGACGGCTACTCTTGTGGAAAAGAAGGCGGGTAGCATACGTGCCGCGCTTATGGTGCTGCTGGGAGCGGTGGGATTTGTCCTGCTCATCGCCTGCGCCAATGTGGCCAACCTGATGCTGGCACGCGCGGCTTCGCGCATGAAAGAAGTCGCAATTCGTTCAGCACTGGGTGCGTCGCGCAGTGTCATCATAAAGCAACTGCTCGTGGAAAGTCTCCTGTTGTCAATACTTGGAGGCATCTTGGGACTCGGTGTCGCATACCTTGGCATCAAAGCCGTGGGTGCGCTGGCACCAGGTAATGTGCCGAGGGTTCATCTGTTGAGTATTGACCTTTCGGTGGTTCTGTTCACGCTGGGCGTATCGATCCTTACCGGTGTTGTGTTCGGTCTGGTACCGGCGCTCCGTGCCTCGCGCACCAATCTCCAGGACACTCTCAAGGAGGGTGGACGAACTGGCGCTGCCGACCGTAGCGGCAACGTTCTGCGCAACGGCCTGGTAGTGGCCGAAATGGCGCTCTCTATGGCGTTGCTCACTGGTGCCGGTCTATTGATCTCGAGCTTTTCGAGACTCGCCCAGGTTGATCCCGGATTCTCCTCAGAAAAACTTCTTACCTTTAACCTCTCACTGCCGCGAGCGAAGTACTCAAACGATACGCTCAGCCTGGCATTCTGGCGTGAGCTGACACCAACGCTCGCGAGTGTTCCTGGTGTGCGTACCGTTGCCCTGACATCGACGCTACCATTTGGTGGCTCGTGGTCCACGGGCTCGTTCAGCGTTGAGGGCTACCAGCCCGCCGAGGGACAGCCCGGTCCCTGGGGAGATATCCGAATAGTCAGTAGTGACTTTCACAGCGCCATGGGCATACGGCTGCTCAGTGGCCGGCTTTTTGACGAACGTGACAACGAGAACGGTGCCCCGGTCGTGATCGTCGATGAGGTTGCGGCAAACCGCTTTTGGACAAACGAGAATCCTGTTGGCAAGCGGATAACCTTTGGAAATCCCGAGGGTAGCGAACCGGTTGACTGGATCACAGTAGTCGGGGTCGTGGCCCACACCAAACACGAAGGGTTGGACGCCGAAAACCGCCTCCAGGTCTACTTTCCCGTTGCCCAGACCGCTGGCTTTGGGATCAGGAACATGGCTGCCGCGCTGCGCACCAGCGGCGAACCACGTGCAGTCCTCAACGACGTGCGCACGGCAATAAAGCGCATCGATGCGGACATTCCTCTGGCAGGCATCGCAACGATGGAGGAGAACATTGCTTCCTCCATGGGTGAGCGACGCTTCTCGATGTTGCTGCTCGCGCTCTTTGCAGGGCTGGCCCTCACACTCGCCGTCGTGGGTATCTACGGTGTTATGTCGTACGCTGTCACTCAGCGCTCGCACGAGCTAGGCGTACGAATGACACTTGGCGCAACCCAGAGAGACGTGCTGGGGCTGGTCATGCGAAACGGAATGAGCCTGGTGCTCGCAGGTGCCGTGATTGGCTCAGTAGCGTCACTTGCGCTCAAGCGCGTGATAGAGAGCCAGCTCTTTGGGGTAACCACGGGCGACCCTTTGACCTGGGTTACGGTCGTCACGGCACTTGTGGTGACGGCCGCGCTGGCTACGCTGATTCCGGCGCTCAGGGCTACACGTGTGGATCCGGTAGCTGCGCTGCGGGAGGAGTGATCTCCTGACCGAGTAAAATGTCCCGAAGTGTCACCTCCTCGGATCGCCCTGTACCACATAGCTGAACTCGGCAGGGTACCAAGGGTAGATTCCCCGGATGGATATCAGCCGCGTACGTGGTTCCGGGAGGCAAACCTTGCGCAGCCAGATTGCTGCTGTGTTCGCGGCATTGAGTCTAGGGGGGTGCAGCGTCGTCGAAGAACTGCGGCCTGACCCTCCAACTGCCTACGGGCGCTACGCGCAGGCAATTACCGACGCTGGGTTGGCCGGAACTGCGCTGGGGCGTGATTGGCTACTGGCAAGCGATAGCGCACTCAGGGCACCACTTCGGGCTTCGCTGCCATTCAGGGAGGCGGGGGTCTACACACGGGATGAAGCCAGAGCTATCGCGTACCGGATGTCGCTTTCAGACGGCCAGCTCTTGACCGCATCGTTGCGGACCGAAGGAATACCGGTGCAGTTCTTTGTTGACCTGTTTGAGGTCACGGGTGATAGCGCCGAGCCGTATAGACATCGCGCCACGGCAGACTCCAGCGATGGTGAGCCGGATTGGTCAGCTTTCGTATTGCAGTACGAGGCCAGGCGATCGGGTGACTACGTGCTCAGGCTGCAGCCCGAACTACTCAGAGACGGCAAGTACGAGCTGACACTGATTGTGGGTCCTTCGCTGGCTTTCCCCGTTGAGGGAGGCACAAACAGGTCGATCCAGAGTTTCTTTGGTGCTGAGAGGGACGCTGGGCGGCGGCAACACCATGGCATCGACATTTTTGCTGCTCGTGGTACCCCGGTACTGGCTGCCACGGACGGGTTCGTCAGGTCAATAAGGCCCAACAATCTGGGGGGCAATGTTGTGTGGCTCAGCGACACTAAACGGGGGCAGTCGCTATACTACGCCCACCTTGACCGACACTACGTAGGCCAGGGGCAGGAAGTCCGGCAAGGTGACACGCTTGGTTTTGTAGGCAACACGGGAAATGCGCGCGGTACAAAGCCGCATCTGCATTTTGGGATATACAGACGTGGGGACGGGCCCATCAATCCATTACCGTTTGTGCGAATAGTGAGCAATGAACTCCCTGCTCTCAACGCCGACACCGCTGTCCTGGGAGCTTCGGGAAGCACTGTGGCGGCATTCAATCTCTTGAGGGTTTCGCCTGATAGCCGTGGAGATACGCTGCGCCGCGTCACGAGGAATACTCCGGTGCGGGTTATGGGTGCAAGCGGGAGTTGGTACAGGGTACAGCTGGATGATGGAGTGAGTGGATATCTTGCTGCTAGAGCCGTGGACGCCAATGGTGATGACAGGTCGCAGCGCAATTAGTCTGGCTCTGGCGATTGTTCTTGGCGCCATGGTGGCGGCCGGGCACGAAGCCACGGCGTCGTCCAGTGCTGCGGCTGCCGAACTTCCGGCTCGTTCGACGACCGTGCAGCGCTACATGCGCTTTGACCCGAACGTTCCTTATGACGGCCGGTTCACTTTTGCGCGCATTCGATACACCGTGTATCGGCGTAGCGGTTGGGAGTTTGACTATCCACGCATGGAACACCACTTAATGACGATGATGCGCGAGGTTACCGAGCTCGACGCGCACGTTGCCGGGAGCAACATCCACACCTTTGACGACCCCGAATTGCTCAAGTACCCCGTGGCTTATCTCTCCGAGCCCGGCTACTGGTTACCCAGCGAAAGCGAGGCAGAGGGGCTCAGGACATACCTGAAGAAGGGTGGCTTTTTGATTGTAGACGACTTTATGCGCGGCGAGTGGTGGAACTTTGAAGAACAGATCAAACGTGCACTTCCCGACGCCCGGATTGACAGACTGACAGTGGATCATCCGGTTTTTGATTCATTCTTCAGGATCGAGTCGCTAGACATGAGCTATCCCCACAATCCTTACCTAAAGGCAGAATTCCTTGGTATTCACGAGGACAACGATCCCAGCAAACGCCTGATGGTCGTCATCAACTACAACAATGACATTGGCGACTATATGGAGTGGTCTGATGACAACTTCTGGCCCGTCAATATCAGCAACGACGCCTACAAGCTGGCAATCAATTACATCATCTACGGCATGACGCATTAGCGTGGCATCGTAGACCACGCTTAAGTCGCCCGACACTTTCCGGCATCCCTATCGTAGGGTGGTGCCTGACCAACAGTGATCCAACAAGGACGGAGAATTTGCCGATGAAGCTGAGGAAGTCAGTACTGCTGTTGCTGGTAGCTATCGTGCCCACCGCTTTGAGTGCTCAGGACAGCCTTGCCCGCGGGGAAAGCCGCCGGAGTCTGGACCTCACAGTCGGAGGTTACGGACTCAGCATTGGTGATTCGCGAACCGTCAAGGGAATCAGACTCAACTTTCGTGATACCAGGCTCGACCATGTCGACGGAATCAATGCCACTATCTGGCACCCCGAAGAGGGAGGTGCTGGCGACATCCACGGCATTGCGGTCGGCCTTCCCTCGACCGGAGGCCGCGACGTCAAAGGACTATCGTTAGGCATCTTTGGTGTCGCAGCAGAAAATGAGCTCTCTGGCATTGGAATTGGTGGTGTCGGCCTTGGCGCTGGCACTGAGATGCGCGGCATCTTTGTCGGTGGGGTTGGCATGGGCACTGGTGGTGACATCAATGGGATTGCCATCGGGGGTGCGGGGGCCGGAGCAGGTGGAAGTGTGCGCGGCCTGCTCGTGGGAGGAGTTGGAGCGGGAGTTGCCGGATCCATCGATGGAGCCCTCATCGCCGGAATTGGAGGCGGTGCTGCTGGATCGATTCGCGGTCTAGCGATTGGTGGTATTGGCATAGCCAGTGCTTCAGACCTCAACGGCATTGTTATCAGCGGTATCGGCGCGGGAGCGGGTGGCGATGCCACAGGAATCCTTGCCGCCGGGATTGGTGCTGGAGTCGGCGGCCGCTTTCAGGGTCTGAGCGTAACTGGTGTGGGTATGGGAGCGGCAGGAGGTATCAAAGGTCTCGCGCTCACACTCGGTGGTATAGGTAGCGGCGGAGATATCGAGGGCGTGACCATAGCTGGCCTGGGCGTCGGAGCAGGAGGTACGATCAAATACCTAACAATTGGGGGACTTGGAGTTGGTGCGCCAAGTATCCGTGGTCTTGCACTCTCTGGTTTGGGCCTGGGTGGTGTCGATTTGCGCGGTGTCATGGTCGCTGGCGCCGTCGTACGCGTCGAAAACGGTGGTGAGCTTCGCGGCGCTAGCGCCAGCGCATTCAACTACATCAAGGGCACTCAGCGCGGGCTTACGATTGGAATCGTGAACTATGCGCGCACTCTCAACGGGCTTCAGGTCGGGCTCATCAATATTGCCCGTAGCAATCCCAGTGGTCGCAAGGTTCTCCCGATTCTGAATTGGGGGAGTACCGAGCGCGACTAGACTCCGTGGGGCACCAAAGCTGGACGGAAAGCTGCGCGCGAAAGTAGGTTCGTTTGATAGTCGTCGAACGCAGAGCCAACAGCCCGGAGTAACCCAGGAATGATGGAACGCAGGCGACCTCAGCAATCAGTTGCTGAGATGACGAGGCGCGAGGCACTCGCGCGCATTGGCGTCTTTGCGGTGTTAGGTAGTGGTCTGGTCTCCAGTGTATCCTGCGACCGTGCGTCGGCGGATCGTGGCCCACTTGCGTCGTCGCGACCGCTGGGACTGCAACTTTATACGGTGCGTGGTGAATTGGAGACCGATATGGAACGTACTCTCGCTCGTGTTGCCGACGTTGGCTATCGCGAGGTTGAGTTTACGGACTACTTCACACGCAATCCCGCGCAAATTGCACAGATACTCATGGCCAATGGTTTGGTCGCGCCGGCCATTCACGTGGGTCTCGATGTGATGCGTTCTTCGTGGGACAAGGCTCTGGACGACGCCGCAACCGTGGGTCACCAATACGTGGTCGTTCCTTCGCTTCCCGTAGAGGAACGCTCTTCGGTTGACGTGGTTCGCAAGCTGGGGGAGGACTTTAATCGTGCAGGTGAAGTCGCACGCGCAAGGGGGCTGAGGTTTGCCTACCACAATCATGACTACGAGTTTGAACCGTTAGGTAGCACAACGTGCTACGATGTACTCCTCGCAACCTGTGATCCAGCGGTCGTGGATTTCGAGATGGACATCTTCTGGATCACGAAAGCGGGTAAGGACGCCGTGTCTTATATGACGGCAAATCCGGGGCGATTCACCCTGGTCCACGTAAAGGATCTGGCGGCAGACGGTTCGATGGTCGATGTTGGTGCAGGCACCATCGACTTCGCGCGCATATTTGCTGCTGCCGGAGGATCGATCAAGCACTACTTTGTGGAGCACGACAACCCTTCCGACCCATGGGCCACTGCCGAGGCCTCGTTCAAGTCACTCGCACAACTCATGGCCTGAGGATTGAATGTCCAGTCTGACGCGACGCGAGGCGGTTGCCGGGCTTTCGGCGCTGGCAGCCGGGTCAATGATCCAGCCGGAGGAAGCTCTGGGTGCACTACCGATTGCAGCCCTCAAGGGTCCGGGACGGCTGCGACAAAGCGTCTGCCAGTGGTGTTACAGCAGTATTCCTTTGGAAGATCTCTGTGTGGCCGCCAAAAGGATCGGTCTCGAATCAGTGGAGCTGTTGGGAGAAAAGGACTGGGCGACAGTAAAGGAACACGGCCTCACCTGCGCCATGGCCAATGGGCCATCGACGATCACGGTCGGCTTCAATCGTCCGGACCAGCATGATCGATTGATTGAAGAGACGCGACGACTCCTCCCGCTGGTTGCAGCAGCTGGTTTGCCCAACATGATTGTGTTTTCCGGCAATCGAGGCGGGATGTCTGATGGCGAAGGTCTGTCCAACTGCGTACGGGGCATCAAACGTCTGGTGCCGCTTGCCGAAGAGGTCGGCGTAACGGTGTGTATGGAGCTTCTCAACTCCAAGGTGGATCACAAGGACTACATGTGCGATCACACCGCGTGGGGTGCAGAACTAGCGAAGCAGGTTGGTAGCCCGCGTTTCAAGCTGCTGTATGACATCTACCACATGCAGATCATGGAAGGAGATGTCATTCGTACGATACGCGACAACTTTGATCACATCGGGCACTTTCACACCGGGGGAGTTCCGGGCCGCCACGAAATCGACGAGGGGCAGGAGCTTTTCTTTCCCGCTGTGATGCGCGCGATTGCCGATCTGGGTTTTAAGGGCTTCGTGGGTCAGGAGTTTGTTCCGTCTCGCGAGCCACTCAAGAGTCTTGAACAGGGCGTAATGATCTGCACCGTCTAATTTGACCTAGGCTGCGGCGTGGACTCGAATCCTCATCGCATCCATGTCGTCCACCGGGCGGATCTCGATGCAACCAGTTTCAGCCCAGGGGAACCCTGCGGCTATTTCCATTGCTTCGTCCAGGTCTCTGGCTTCTATCAGATTGAAGCCCGCCAGCATCTCTTTAGTCTCAGTGAAGGGACCGTCTACAGTTGTTGAGCGTCCGTTGCGGATTCGCACTGAACGCGCAGACCTGGAGTGCATGAGCATCTGAGAATCCAGCAGCTTTCCTTCTACGCGGAGTTCATCGGCGTGCTTGATGCAGCCGCGCATCATGGATTCAAAGCGCCCTTCAGGGAGTGCGTCGAGGAGATTCTGGTCTGAATAGATGAGTACGACGAACTTCATTCGCGAGAGGGGGTGAGGGATGGGGTACCGAGAGTTCTGAGGAAAGCCAGGGAGAGAAGATTACACAGCCGGCGCTCAGAGGGTTCGTCGTGGCTGGTTCCAGAGCCCACGGGTGAAGTCGGGGAACTGGACTGGGGCACTGCCGCGTTTAACGGACTCTTCACTCAAGGGGCCGGGGGCACTCCATGCTGCGGCGTCGTAGACGTCCATGTCGGGGACGAGTCCTTCGCGCATCCGGTGCACGAGTCGCCACGCCATGACAAAGTCCATACCTCCATGGCCCCCGGTTCTGGCGCGTTCTCCCAGAGATCGCCAGAGGACGTGTTCGTGCTCCGTCCTGAACTGATCGATTTGTTGCCAGCTGTGTCCCGGGGTCATGCCGTCCAGGTAGACTCGCGGCGGGTAGTCCTCAAAGATTCCCTTAGATCCCTGGATGCTGTTGATGCGGGAATAGGGGCGGGGACTTGAGACGTCGTGTTCGAGCCGAATGGTTCTGCCTTTAGCGGTCTTTACCAGTGACGAGTTGAGGTCACCGGTTACGTAACGCTCTCCTGTCTTAGGGTACTCGATGTCGGGATGTCCGGCACGCCAGTCGGTCAGGCCGATCTCGGGGGTACTCATGGAGACCATGTACTCGAACCTGTCGCCGCGGTCTATGTCGAGATAGAGTGCTACTGGGCCGAGTCCGTGGGTGGGATAGAGATTACCGTTGCGCTGGGTGTGGTGTGCGCGTCGCCAGAGTCCTTCGTCTCTGTTTTCAAAGAGGATGGAGCGGAGGTCATGGTTGTAGGCTGCTCCGGCGTGTTTGAGTTCGCCAAAGAGCCCTGCGCGCACCATGTTGAGTACGAGGAGTTCGTTATAGCCGTAATTGCAGTTTTCCATCATAATGCAATGCCGGCGCGTTCTTTCCGAGGTATCAACGAGCTTCCAGCAGTCTTCTATGGTATAGGCCGCAGGGACTTCTGTTGCGGCGTGTTTGCCATTTTCCATTGCCGCGAGGCAGACGGGCACGTGCCATTCCCATGGTGTGGCGGTGTAGACGAGGTCTATATCGTCGCGTCGCACGAGTTCTTCAAAGCCGCGTTCGCCGCTGGTTATGCTGGCGACGGGGTAGTCGTGTCCGGCTTTGCGTATCATGTCCAGGGCCATCCGGGTCTTTTCCGGCACAACGTCACAGAGCGCGGTTATCCGGACGTTCTCGACGGCAAGCCATTCATGCAGCACACTGCGTCCGCGGAGTCCGGTGCCTACAATGGCAATGCGAACGGTGTCGTGACGTTCAAAGGGGACGCCGATCATGGTTTCGGCATTTGAAGCCGGGACCAAACCGGTTTGGGCGGCGTGCAGCGGGTTGCCGGACGCAGCAAGGGTCGCGCCGGCTGCGGATGTTACGCCAAGTTTGACAAATGTTCGCCGGTCGAGCTCTGAATTGTGAGTCATTTGCTGGAATAGTAAAGCAGTCCGTCGATTGTAGGCCCTTTATGCACAGGAAGGGCTGGTCAATCGCGACTATCAGGACAGACGTCGCCCCGTGTGGGACCAAGGTAATGCGACGGGTTATGTGGGGCGAGCCGTTTATCCCGCCAGCGCGTCAGAATCCGGGGGGCCGGTTCGATAGGGAGGTTGGGGTCAGATTCGAATCACGGCACGCCGCGCCCGCTCGCCATTTGCAGGTGCGCGCCTCCACAGACGTCCCAGGCTCCCAACCTCCCCAATGTGCCAGCCTATTGCCATGTACTCCAGGTAAAGAGTGAACGGCGAGGTAATGTGCATTCCGGATTTGGTGTGCTGGGAGCAACCACGTTGAGCGCCACAAATGAGTTGGGGAAGAACACTTGTTTTCCGTCACGATACGGCGCCGCAACCTTAACGTTGTGAAACCCCGTTGGTAGGCAAAGCTTGGCTGCGTCCAGGCTGAGCCTGAACTCGTAGCGCTTGCCACCCTGAACATCCGTAATCGTTGGTGTCTCTACGTCTCCCAGACCTCGCACTCTTGTATCTGACCAAATGCTGCTGAATTTGATCTTCTCAAAGGGCGGATTGGCGTCAGGAGATATCGCTGTAAAGATCAGGTCCACGATGTTCGGTTGACCGCCACCGCACGTAACGCCACCACAAACGCTGCTCGCACTCGAACCAAAAGTAATATTGAGATTACTTGGCGCTGGCTCGATTCCTCCCTGGCTCGGCACTGAGACAAACGTTGGTGTGCTTGCATTGCGCGCCCAGTCGTGGAAGCGTGCATAAATACCCGACGTCGGGAACGCCGTCGACGTAATCTGTCCACTGGCCCTGTCAAAGAATCTTCCGGTCGTGGGATACGCCCCGGGGATAGTGGTCGAGATGTCGGTACTCAGACCCTGGGCAAAATCCCCTCCCAGCGGCGCTTCGTACATCGGGATGTAGAGATCCCCGCCATAAAAGAGACCGTTGGGCCAGGCAAAACGCGCCCCAACCTCAAAGCGTTCGATACCTATATTGTCCGTGCCGCGCAGAGTGACCTCGATCTGCCCCGGAGCGGTGAACGTCGTCGAAATACTGGTAACCGGAGGAGTGCGATCCCATAGCGCATAGAAGGGTTCCATATACCCGTATCCACCGCTGGCTTTGTTCCCACCCATGTCAGCTATCTGATATGCGCCAGCTATCGCGCCCTCACCGCTCCCTCCTTCCACTGCTGCCCGACGCGCAAACAGAGTTGCAAGACTCAGGTTGAGGTCTGCTTGGTCACCGCTGCCACTGACGAGAGTGGGAAACACTTCTCCCTGCTTGCAATCCTCTCCATACCCGATGTAGCACTTGGTACGGTCGGCATAGTCATACGTAACCCCGAATCCAGCGTTTTGTGTGTAGAACGAGCCGGTCGCACGAGCCGTTATCTGGAGCGAGCCCAGGCTGGAGTTGTTAAAAACCGAACCAGAGGCAATACCGCCACTCACAATTGACCCGCCGTTATCGAGCTTTCCAAAAGTCGCGTCGGCTACGCCAAACAGGCTCGGAGATACTATGCTGCCTCCTGGTCCATAGGGATTCGCCGAGTTTGTCTTGACGGCATACTGCGCAACGTTGCCAACGAGATCTGAAACTGAAACTCCGAGATAGTAAACGCGATTGTTAGAGGCAGACAGGCTCGAAAGTGAGCTTATCGCACTCCCTTCGTTGAACAGATTGGACCGCACAGTGGACGCATAGAAGGTGTAGGTCGGATCGTCACCTAGCCCTGCGCCAAAGTCCTCAAAGAGATCAGGGTTGACGAAATCAGCGAGATCTGTGTTTTGCCCGAGGTAATTCGCAGTGATTCCCAACTTCCAGCCCTGTCCAAAAGCTGGCTGACCCACAGTAAGCTGTCTGCTTGGCGGTGTAACGGCACCGGCGAGGGCGCGCGGTGCAAGGTTGTCAAAACCAATCGAAATACTCGACGCGTCGATGTATCCGTCAGGAATGGATCCAGACGCTGGTGGCACGGTGTACTGGTATTTGAGTCCCGCAGACAGGGTGATCGAACTCGCTGCGCTAGGCGACGTTGCCCAACCGCTCCCATCCACGCTCGTTACGTTGCCGCTTTCGCTGAAGTACTGCTGCTGAGGGTTGTAGGTCACTCCTCCCGCTGTGAACTCACCGACAATGAAGCGCGTTCCAGCTGCCGGGCTTTCGACGTTGAATAGATTGGCAGGAACAGTGAATCGCTTGTGCACGTCCTGACCACTACGTGTAACGATATTTAGTACTCCACCAATGGCATCAGAGCCGTAAACAGCCTGGCCATTCCCGCTCAGAACCTCGATTCGCTCCAACTCCTTACCCGAAAACGACACATAGTCGACAAAGGCGTCGATCTGGCCCGATGCTATGCGACGCCCATCTACCAGGACTGCGCTCCGCTCAGGCTTTACAAAGAATCGCAGGGCGTCGTTGTTTCTGAGAGTAACAAACGTCTGTGACGACTGCGACACCGGCGCCGTGCCAACCGTGCCGGATATCGACAGATCCAGGGGCCACCTGCCATTGAGCTTTAATGCAGTCGATTGTATTTCATCAGCTGTAATCGAGGTAACGGCCTGCGCCGTCTCAAAGTCCACGCGTGACGGGGCCAAACGCGCAAAGGTGCCACCAGGTCCAAAGACCGAGTCTTTGTAGAAGCTCACTCCTCCAATCTTGATCTCGCGCACCCCTTTAAAACCCGCCGGCAACGTGACGTCCGTTGTAAGCGCAATCGGCCCTGCTACGTTCGCCGTGTCCAACGGCTGACCAGTTGTGGTGATCAGGGAGAGATCGCCTATTTCGATGGCCGGCACCGGGGCGACCTGAAGGCCTGCCTGACCGGTGATGCTTCCAGATGTGGCCACAATGTTGGTACTGCCCGGTGCCACTCCACTCACCTGACCCAACTGCGTCACGCTTGCGATTGAGCTGTTGGAGGAGGACCACGAGATTGTAGCCCCCTGAACTACGGCACCCTGCGCGTCACGAGCGGTCGCGGTAGCCGTGGTCTGCTGGCCAACCGTGATCGAAGTACTTGCCAAGGCCACTGTTATCGAGGCTACCCCGCCGCCCTGAGGGCCGGAGCCCCCGTCACCTCCGCCACAGCCCAATAGCGCAAAGCAAAGCGCCGACAGAAGATGCACCGTCGCGCCAACTGGCCTGACTGTCGATCTCTGCATAACTCCCCTCTGAATGTTGATGTATTGTCAGAGGGTTACGCGCCTTTTTTCGTCGCACTCGGCCAAGTGCATCGATCGAGGGCCGGGCCCGTGTGTCCAGCTCCCGGCGAGCACATTCGTTGCAGACAGGACTGGGCAATGGTACCTTCGCCTCTACTGCGAGCACGCGACCGAGTATGACACCGCGGCAAGAACCAGCAGGTCCCGGCGAAATCACGGAACTCCTGCATGCGGCAGCACAGGGAGACGTTGAGGTTTTTGGACGTCTCGTCTCTCTCGTTTACGCCGAGCTCAACGCCATGGCGCGTTCGCGGCTTCGATCAGAACGGGCGGGCCATACGCTTAGCACTACAGCGTTGGTGCATGAGGCATACCTGAAGCTGGTAGATCAGACTCGCGCGGAATGGATGAACCGCGAGCAGTTCTTTGCGGTGGCGTCAGAGGCAATGAGACGCATACTCGTGGATCATGCCAGACGGCGCGGCCGTGCAAAACGAGGCAACGGCGAAGAACACGTTTCCTTTGACGAACTCGCCGACACTCCAATTGCGTTTGCGAGCGACACCGACGCCGATGAGCTGATTGCGCTCGACGAGGCTCTCGAACGTCTTGCAAAATTCAATCCGGACGGCGCGCGCGTTGTGCAGCTTCGCTTCTTTGGCGGACTTTCCAATGATCAGGTGGCGGAGATCCTCAACGTCTCGGAGCGGAGTGTGCGGCGTTCCTGGACTGCAGCGCGTGCTTGGTTGCGGCGAGAACTTGGTCGCGGACCGGCTGAGACCCCCTTGCTGATTCTAGCCGCGGCCTCGGAGGATGCCGAGTGAGGGGCGAGATGACTCCGGACCGCTGGCGCCTCATCGAGGCTCTCTGCGACGAGGCGTCCGATCGTACTCCGTCAGGAAGGGCGGCCTTCCTCAAGGCTGCGTGCAACGGCGACGAGGAGCTTAGAAGTGAAGTGGAGTCCTTGTTGCGCGAGTTGGAAGAGAGCCCCGAATTTCTGGAGCGGCCAGCGTTTGGCGTCCGGGGGTCCGGCTCGGCACAGACAAGTGATCACGTTGTCGGCGACTCGATCGGCCCTTACAGACTAACTGCGATCCTGGGGCGCGGTGGCATGGGTGAGGTCTACCTCGCCGAGCGCGAGGTGGCTGACGTCAAGCAGCGCGTTGCGGTAAAGGTGATCCGGCGGGGCCTGGACAGCGACGAAGTACTGCGGCGTTTCAGACTCGAAAGGCGCATCCTGGGAAATCTCCACCACCCAAACATTGCGCAGCTGATCGACGCTTCCATCGCGGAAGACGGGCGTCCATATGTGGTGATGGAGTTCGTGGATGGGTTGCCTCTCGTCGAGTACTGCGACCGCGAGCGACTTGGCGTGGACACGCGGCTCCAGTTGATGCAGACGATCTGTGGCGCCGTGCAGCACGCTCATCAGCATCTTGTAGTTCACCGCGATCTCAAGCCACGAAACATTCTTGTCTCTACAGACGGCGCTCCCAAGCTGCTCGATTTTGGCATCGGCAAAGTTCTAGGACCTGCCCCCTCGCTGGGAACAGCCGTTGAGACTGCCGCGGAACTTCGACTTCTGACTCCGGAGTACGCAGCGCCCGAGCAGATTACCGGTTCTCAGGTAACCACAGCGACCGACGTATATGCACTTGGCATTCTCCTGTTTGAATTGCTGACCGGCTCTCACCCGTACCTGCGAGGTGATGAAGACCGAAGCGAAATGGAAAATGCTGTTGTAAACACTTTGCCCGAACGGCCGAGTGCGCGAGTAGCAGGAATGAGCGAAGCAGCCGCAATGGCTCGCGGCACTGGTATATCGCAACTCCGGCGCAGGCTTTCGGGCGATCTGGACAACATCGTTCTCATGGCGCTTCGCAAAGAGCCCGAGCGACGCTACGCGTCCGCAGCAGCGCTCGCCGAGGATATTCAGCGGCACCTCGACGGTTTACCGGTGCGGGCTCGTCCCGATACACTCGGGTATCGCACCAGAAAGTTTGTCAGACGCAACGCTGCGGCCGTAATTGCCGTAGGAGCAGTCTTTGCAGCCCTCTCCGCCACTACCGCGGTAACACTCGTTCAGTCGCGCCGTGTTGCCGCGGCCGCAGCCGCCGCCGAACGAGAGCGCGACAAGGCGCTTGAAGTGCGTGGATTTCTGATGGAAATGTTTGGCGCAACAGGTGCTGATCAGGCTGTAGGAGATACGGTAACCGCCAGAGGACTTCTCGATCTGCAAACCGCACAGGTCAAAACGGCGTATGCGGGAAAGCCTGGGCTTCAGGCCGACATGCTCGAAGTGCTCGCAGACGGCTACGACAGGCTTGGTCTCTATCCCGAAGCAGAGCCACTAGCCATAGAAGCTCTCAGGATTCGCAGAGAGATGCTCGGTGCGTCGCATCCCGATGTCGCATCTGCATTGAACATGGTGGGCTGGATTGCTCATGAGCTGGGCAGGTCGAATCAGGCGGAGAGTCTCCTTAGTCAATCGGCCGATATCCGCCGTGCGGCCGGCGCCCGCGCAGAAGGCGATCTCTCCCGCTCGCTCAATGATCTTGGTGTTGTGTATAACGCCCTAAGGCGCCCAGCTGAAGCAGAGAGCGTATTGCGCGAAGCGCTGTCCATCCGTCGCCGTGTCTTTACAGATGCGCACCGCGCGGTCGGCATAACCGCCAACAACCTGGCTGCCGCGTTCTATTTTCAGCGCAAGGTGGACTCTGCGCTCGTTGTCCAGGATCTTGCGGTGAGATCACTGCAGCAAGCAGTTGGTCCAGAGCATCAGCGCACTGTGGTTGCCCTCAACAACCTTGCGGCATTCAAGCGAATGAGTGGCAAGCTGGAGGAATCGGAGGCCGACTACAGAAGACTTGCGGAGTTGCAGACAAGACTACAGGGAAGGGACCATCCGGTGACCGGGCGCGTCTTATACGCTCTTGGCACAGTTCTAGTGGACAGACCTGAGAGCGCATCCTCGGATTCACTTTCGAGCGAGGCAGAAGGCCTTTTTCGGGAGGCGCTTGCGGCTTTTGAGAAGCGGCTTGGTCCATCGCATCAACAGGTAGGGGAGACGCTCCACCGTCTGTCCGGGGTCGTACTCAGGCGGGGACGCGCGGCTGAGAGTATGCAGCTATCGAGGCGGGCAGTCTCAGTCCTCCGAAGCTCCACGAGCGACTCGAGCCAGGTAGTGCGGTTCGCGTCGCTTAGACTTGCGGCCGCGTACGAGGCACTTGGACAACAAGCCAGCGCTGACTCCATTCGTTCACGCTTCCCAACACGATAGTTCCGCGTTACCCACAGAGTGCGCCAATCGTGCACGCACTCCGCGTGTAGACGCTGCAAGAATCATAGTCAGCCGATACGCTCATTGTCGAAACCTCGGCGTAGTCCGGCCACTACCGCACCCACGACCACTCCGACGTAGAGCAGTGCTACAGAGTCGCCGATGCTTGCGTACAACGTTGGCATGCGGCGTGTAGGAACTGTTGCCATCATTATGCGATCGTTTTCTTCGAAATGAGACATCGCTGCACGCTGCCTTCCCAAGGCATCAAATGCTCCCGATGTGGCCCAGCGTACGGGGCGCACCACTGAAAAGCCGCCTTCAA
>CAZYTS010000006.1:21043-48767 GCA_964649855.1 uncultured Gemmatimonadaceae bacterium | reverse complement strand
CCCACGTGTGGCTCTCCGAAGGATTTGCCACCTACTTCGCAGCACTCTGGGCCGAGCACTCCCAGGGAGACAGCGCCTTTCTCGAGGCAATGAAGCAAATCAGGTCCACGGTGCTCAATTCGCGCACGACTACCACGCTCCCTGTCGTCAATGAAGCGCTCAACGACCTTGGGCGCGTACTCAACAGCAATGTCTATCAGAAGGCCGGCTTTGTACTGCACATGCTGCGGCGCGAGGTAGGTGATTCCGCGTTTTTTGGCGGTATCAGGTCCTACTACATGAAGTACCGGCACAAGAACGCCCTTACAGAGGACTTTCAGCGCGAGGTCGAAGCTTCCTCGGGACAGAATCTGAACTGGTTTTTCGATCAATGGATGCGCCGTCCGGGCATGGCGCAACTACAGCTTAGTTGGCGCTGGGATACGGCGCGTCAGCGCGTAGTGCTTTCGGCAACGCAAAGCTCACAGGAGCCCTATCGACTGGGGCTCACGATCGATATAACGGACGCGAGTGGGCAGGTACGACGTCAACGCGTCACAATCCCCGCAAACCGCGAAGCATCTGTTGAAGTGCCCCTTGGTCTGAACGCATCTCCTGCAAAAATAGTCTTCGACCCCGATGTCTCGATTCTTGGTTCGATAAAGACACAGTGAGGCGCAAGCCAGGAACGTCAAGCCGCACGAGCCAGAGAGCAGGCAAAAGCGGTGATGCGGACAAGGCCACAGTCGCGCGGCTCAAACGCGAGCAGCGCAGCCTCGGCATGCTCCTTGAAGCCGTGGCGCGCGGTACTGACCTGCGCGACGTGCTTACCAGGATCCTCCGTACCGCCTGTGAACTGATGCAGGCCGACCGCGGGACTATCGCGCTCGTCGACCACCGCACCGAGCGCCTGAGGATCGAAGCAATACATCAGATGTTGCCCAGTGAATTGGGCGCAGAGTTTGCCAAGGGTGACGGGCTCGTGGGTGAGGTCTGGCGCAGGGGAAGGTCTGTACTACTCGATCGCTATTCAAGCCTTACTCGACCGCGCAATGATGCCTACGCGCATCATGCGGTGCTTGGAGTACCGATCATGTGGAGTGGAGAAGTCGTTGCCACCTTTGGCATCGGACGCTCTCGGCCGGCCGGCTCGGGCAAGAACGGTGCGCCTCCGTTTTCTTCGCCCGATATCAAACGCCTCGAAACCTTTGCGAGATACGCGGGGCTTGCCATCCACATAACGCGTAGCGCACTCGATGAGCGTCGTCGAGCCACGCGGCTCGCACTCATCTCGCGTGTAGGACGCCTGATTACCGCCGACCTTCGCCTGGACGAGCTACTGCAGACCGCTGCTGATGCCCTCCACGAGCTATTGGGTTACCAGAACATCGCCATCCCGCTGCTCGAAAAGGGCGACACCGACGTCCTTGTAGTCGGAACAGTTGGAGGGTTCCACAAAGATCGTGTGCGGGGAGAGTTCCGCCTTCCACTCAATATGGGTCTGATGGGCGCCGCTGCGCGCACCAGACGCACAGTCCTTGTAAACGACGTAACCCGTGACCCACGCTATTTTTCCGCGCCAGAAGCCCGCGACGTCTACGCAGAGCTTGCGGTCCCGATCCTTCTGGGGTCTGAGTGTCTTGGCGTACTAAATATAGAAAGTGATAAACCGCTGGGCGACGACGACGCCGAGTACATGAGAATCGTGGCGGACCAACTGGCCGTGGCGATCGAGAATGCGCGCCTTCATTCCTCGGCGCGGGAACTGGCTATTGTTGACGAGCGCCACCGCCTGGCGCGGGAACTGCATGACTCCGTCACACAGCTGATCTTTTCCACTGCGCTCATCGCAGAGTCGCTGGCACCAGTCTGGCATCGCGACCCAAAAGAAGGAGAGCGAAGAGCAGGACGACTTCTGGAATTGAGCAGGCTCGCGTTGGGCGAGATGCGCGCCCTGCTCACCGAACTCCGGTCGGCCGAAGCTGCCACCACCCGTCTCAGGCAGCAGGACTCTGAACGCGAGCTCGAACCCCTTCAGCAACATGGATTGAGAGAGGCCATTCGCCGGCACGCACACGCAGCACTTGGCGACTCCTGCCGCGTGAGCGTCAATCGTGAGAGGTTCCGGCCGCTCCCCGCTCCCGTCGATAAAGCGCTCTACAGAATCGCCCAGGAAGCCCTGTTTAACGTTGCCAAACATGCTGCAGCGAGCCGCGTGTCAATCCGTCTTTCGGCAACGTCCAGGGAGGCAATGTTGCGGATTGCCGACAATGGGCGCGGGATATCAAAGTCCAGACGAACCAACGACGGTGGAAACGGTCTGGTCTTTATGCGCGAACGCGCCGAGCAACTCGGCGGGACCATGCGGGTCGAAACGGGGAAGGGTAAGGGAACCGTTGTAACCGTGGTGCTACCCCTCGACCGGAGGCGTAAGCGATGAGTCAACCCATTCGCGTGGTCATTGCCGATGACCACAACGTCGTGCGCGAGGGCCTGCGCATGATCCTTTCAGAGGCCGACGGGATCGAGGTAGCGGGAGAGGCCGCCGACGGCGCCCAGGCCGTTCGCATGGTGCAGTCGCTAAAGCCCGACGTGCTGCTCATTGACCTCAGCATGCCGCAAATGGATGGAATCGCGGCTGCCAAGGCGCTCAAGGAGGCCGGTGCGACTACAAAAGTCCTGGTGCTGACCAGTTTTTCCGACGGCGAAGGAGTACGAGAGGCGGTGATGGCTGGCGTTGCAGGCTACCTAATGAAGGACGTGTCGTCGGCGGAAGTGGTGGCGGGCATACGGAACGCCGCGGCGGGCGTGCCGACCCTTCATCCCAGGGCACAGGCTGAGCTGATGCGCGCCGTTTCCGCTCCTCCGCAGACTTCACCGCTGGACGCCCTTACGCCGCGCGAGCGTGATGTTTTGCGTCTCTTGACCTCAGGGCTCGGCAACAAACAGATAGCAGCCAAGCTTGGGATCTCTGCTGGAACCGTCAAAGGATACGTGAGCGAGATCTTCGAGAAGCTGGGAGTGGGCGACAGGACACAGGCGGCATTGATTGCCGCCAAAAACGGACTGGGATAGAAGACGCGCGGCAATGGCGCGCACTTGCAGGCGCCATTGGACGCGTACTCCAGCTTCGCTCCCCCCAAAAGGCAGGATTGCCGAGAGGCTTAAGGCCCATAGGTGGCCAGCCTACGGCGGGCTCTTTAAGAAGCTGGCGGTCGTTAAGATGTCATGAAGCTGGATCTCTTCTCCTTCGTCACATTTCACGATGCGAACCCGCCTGACCGAACGCTACGAACTTGAGACTCCGATCGTGGGTGCACCGCTTGGTGCACTTTCCGGTCCCGAACTCGTGGCAGCGGTGAGCAACGCGGGAGGTCTTGGCATGCTTGGAACCTTTGGCGATCCGCACATGAATGTCGGTCACCTCAGGGCGAGCATAAGGGTGACGATGTCGCTGACCAATAGGCCGTTTGGAGTGAATCTCCTGACGCCCTACGCATCCAGCGAACTGGTGACTGCGTGCGCCGAGTTGCAGGTGGCGGCCGTCTCATTTCATCTCGGGGTTCCGCCCGATGCATGGTTGCAGATACTGCACGAGGCCGACGTGCCATGGTGGCAAAAAGTGGGCAGCATTGAAGGCGCGCAGCGGGCCCTGTCTGCAGGTGCGCATGCCCTGGTAGTACAAGGAAGCGAGGCAGGCGGTGCAAACGTGGGAGCGAGCCCCCTCTTTTCGCTGCTCCCAGCTATCGCGGATTTGTCAGACGATCCGTTGATCCTTGCCGCCGGTGGGATCGGTGACGGTCGCGGGATCGCAGCTGCACTGGCATTGGGCGCCGACGGTGTCTGCATTGGCACGCGGCTAGTGGCTACCGACGAGGCCTATGCACGCAATGACTACAAACGGCGGATAGTGAGTGCGCTGCCTGGCGAGACCTTCCTCCAGAGAGTGAAGGTCGAGAATTCAGAAGTCTGCTTCAGGCTGCTGACCGCCCCACCCGTCACGGGCGAGTTTACGGTGGAGTCTTCGGGCGACGTGATTGGCTACGACCAGATCCGTGTCCCGACTCCAGATGCCGACGGGAGCTTGAGTACCCTGTCGCTCCTGGCTGGGGAATCCGCAGCGCTGGTGCACGACGTGAGCCCCGCCCGGGACGTCATTCGCAGGCTCCACAATGAGGCGGTGGTCGTTCTGCAACAGCGTCTGATCCCCCTGGTAACTCCTCGCCTGGTCAGGCGGAGTTCGGCCGGTGCAGGGCGCACCAAGAAGGTGGTGGATCAGCACGATTGAGGCCGAAGAGGGCGCCGGTGGCGACGCGCAGTGTCGTTGCCAGCTTCACGCCCGTTCTCCTCGCCCTCGCAAAATCGGCTAGATTTAGACCCCAATAACAACTGTAACTGCCTTAACCATCATAAGATGCGCATGCTCGTACTTGGCGCGGGCCTGCAAGGCTCAGCCTGCGCTTTTGACCTTCTGCAAAACTCTGACGTTCGCGAAGTCCGACTCGCCGACATCGATATTTCCAGCATTCCGCAATTCCTCGCTCCCTGGGTCGGCGATCGTCTTACTCCTGTAAAACTGGACCTTAGGCAGCACGACGCGGTGCGAGAACAGCTCAAGTGGTGCGACGCGGTAATGAGCGCGGCCCCATACTATTTCAACAGCGATCTCGCGCGTCTCGCGGTCGAGTGCGACGCGCACTTTTCGGACCTGGGCGGCAACACCGAAATCGTATTCGAGCAGAAGCGGCTCCACGAACTGGCAAAGGCCAAAGGGCTGTCTGTCATTCCCGATTGTGGAGTGGCGCCAGGTATGGTCAATATCCTCGCTCAGTACGGCATTGAACAGTTGGACTCGGTGGAGTCGGTGCGGATTTTCGTGGGCGGACTTCCTCAGGACCCCGAGCCGCCGCTCAACTACCAGATCGTCTACTCGCTCGAAGGGGTTCTCGATTACTACACCACGCTCTCCTGGGTCATTCGCGAGGGAAGACGCAAACAGGTCAAAGCGTTGAGCGAACTGGAGTCGGTGGAGTTTCCTTTACCGGTAGGGACGCTCGAAGCCTTCCATACGGCTGGCGGTCTTTCTACCCTTGGCTTCCGTTACGAAGGAAAGATCAAGACGATGGAGTACAAGACGCTGCGTTACCCCGGTCATGCGAAGATTATGGAAGCAATTCGCGACCTGGGTTTTCTCGACGTCCAGCCCATCAAGATCAAGGGTGGAACGGTAGTTCCGCGCGACGTGGCCATCGCGGTAATGAGCGAGCATCTGACCAAGCCCGAAGGAAGGGATCTCGTTGCGCTGCGCGTCGTAGTTAGTGGTCAGCGCGCTCGCAAACCCACCACGGTTCAATGGCAGCTCGTGGATCGTTACGATGAAAAGCACGGCATTTCAGCCATGATGCGTTGCACCGGATACTCGCTGGCGATTACGGGCTTGATGCAGGTGCGCGGCGACATCGCGGAGAAGGGGGTCTATACTCCGGACGAATGCGTGCCTGGTGCCAAGTACATCGCGGAGCTGTCAAAGCGGGGAATAACCCTGACTAGTGGACTGTAACTCATTCTCGTTTGCGCGGATTCGGCGCGATGGATCTGAGTAGTCTCGTACGAAGGGGGGCACCACCAACCGAGGCGTGACCTGCTGAAGGAGATTTATGTCGCGTACACAGTTGGAACGTCATTTCATCCGACTCAAGCGCCTTGCCACCACCACTCAAAGCGGCGGAGCGTCGCAGCCCCTCTAGCGCCCGAGTAGAGCCTTGCAGCCAGCAAAGCGTTGCAGCTCCTCACCTCGAGAACCCAGCGAGCGTCGCTCCCATGGCGTCAATCGTCTCGCGGGCTGCACTCAATTGTTTGCCGTTATAGAGGAACGAAAAGGCGAGCAACTCTCCTGAACGCGACGTCACATAGCCGCCGAGTGCGATCACATCAGCTGTGGTCCCCGTTTTGGCATGCAGGTTGCCGGCGGCCGGAGTCGACCGCATCCGATGCCTTAGCGTCTCACTCTCGCCGGCAATGGGCAGCGAATGGTGGAACTCATTTGCCCATGGAGCTCCGTCTGCATAAACAAGAAGCTTGGTGAGGGCGCGAGCGGTAATACGATTGAGCGAAGAAAGGCCGCTTCCATCGGAAACGGAAATCGCCTGCGGCGAAATACCCGCGCGTTCGGCGAGTAGAACCTTGAGTTGCTGGTTCCCCAGGCTCGCGCTACCCGTGACTGTATTGCTATGACCTCGCGTCGCGCTCCTCAGGAGCAGTTCCGCAAAGTGATTGTCGCTTTCGCCGTTCATTACGGTGGCGAGTTCGAACAGCGGTGGCGAGGAGAGGCTGTTGATTACTACGGCATCTTCTGGCGTTGTCGCAAGTCGAAGTTTGCCTTCTACCTCGACCCCAACGGCTTCAAGCGCCTTGGCAAAGGCTCGAGTGGTAAAGAGCGCAGGTTCATCGACCACGACTGTGTATACGCGCACCGGCGATCTGGCACCAATCCATCCCTTCGCCACGACTGTACCGTCGCTGCGGCGGCTCACCGCGATCTTGCCACCTCTGCCGCTTCCCGACGTCCTGACCTGGTTTATCACCTTTGGTCCAGAAATGCCGGGTCTCAGCGTGATCTTTGCTGCTCCACCGCTCTTGCCTGGATTAATGGCGACGTGCAGGAGGTTGTTATTGAGCGAAAGAGCGGATACGCGCGCGGCATAGCTCGCGTGCAAATATCGCGAGAGCCAGCCATCGGGTATGGTCTTGTCTTCAAAAGCACTGGCATCTCCAATGAGATCACCGGTGACCCGCTTGATCCCCGATTCGGCAACCATTGTTGCCAGTGCGCGCATCGGTGCCTCTGGCGTACCTCCCATGAAACGTGCCTGTAACGACGGGTCTCCCCCTCCCTTGATGATAAGGGAGCCGCGCAGGGTCCCGTCCGATGACACGTCGCCTCCACGCAGGACTTGTGTAGTCAAGTGGTACTGTGGGCCAAGTCGCTCAAAAGCGAGTGCGGTCGTAAAGAGCTTGAGAGTGGACGCCGGCATCATCATGGCGTCAGCGTTGTACCCAAAAAGCGTGTCGCCCCTGGAAATCGAAGTGACCAGTACCCCCCACGTTCCGTTGCGTACACGCGTGTGCAGGAGGCCGTCGAGATCAGCCGCCAGGGCCGAGTCTCCAGAAGGCGCTGAAACGACCAGAGGCCGTGGAGGAGCAGTATTTACACGCTTGGCAGTCGTGCGCCGAACTCGCGAACTCCCTTCTGACGCTCGGGCGCGAGATGCGCTCCCAGACTGTGCCGCCGCCAACGCAGGACAGGCAACGGATTGCCCGAGGAGAAGCGCTATGAACCCAGCTAGCGTGGCGAGGTGCGCGACACCAGCAAAGGGTGCATTCAGCTTCGTTCCCGATCTCGATTGCCCGGCTTTCAGCCGCAGGGTTGCGCTGCTCGAATGCATCGTCGCGGGGTGAACTCCTGCCCCACGACACGCGGGGGCTTCAGACCTTGAAAAATATGCGCTTTCGGTACAGAACCCAGCAAATTACCGCCCAAACAGAGACGAAAGTGACAGCGTACAGCAACGACGCATTACGTGGCGCAAGCCAGGACGCAAAGAGCTGGTCATAGATCACGCGTTGTATTGGTACTTCTTCACTTCCTCGGGAGATCCGGATCACCGACCCCATGAGTCGTGCCATGGCACCCGTCCCCAGAAACGCGAAAATGGGGTTCATCCCAAACCAGCGGAAGATCGGCGTCCAACTCGTTATGCCTAACACATCAATCAGCCACGTGCAAGTCGCCAGTGTCACCGCCCCCATTCCGGCTGTAAACACCACGTAGGAACTGGTCCAGAGATTCTTGTTGATCGGAAAGACCCAGTTCCACATCAGCCCCGCTACAATCAGGAGTGATCCAGCTCCAAAGAGACCGAGCAGGCGCCGGTCGAGCCCTCGATCCGAGCCGAGCCACCTGCCAGTCAGAACACCGCAGATGACGGTTCCTATGGCGGGAATCGTGCTCAGCAACCCCTCAGGGTCCCAGGTACGCGAGCTGCGCCAGAGATGACTGCCAAATACCGCGCGATCGATCCATGCCGCCAGCGATGCTGAAGGATCGTCCAGCGGGTTGACCCCCGGCGCTTGTCCAGGAACAGGAATGAGCGTCATGGCAGCCCAGTAACCCAGGAGCAGGACGAGCAGCATCACCACTTGCTGTCGCCATGTTGTGCGTATCGTCAGCAGTGCGCCGCCAATATAGGCAAGTCCAATCCTCTGCAGCACTCCCGGAAATCGCATCTCAGTAATGCGCGACAGCGGGAACCAGGGAAAGGAAGCCAGCAGCAAACCACAGATGATGATTATGATGCCGCGCCGCAACACCTGCCTCACGAGCGCAGCCTCGCTATCACCCCGCGCTCTGCGCGAAGTAAGGGACAGGTGCGTCGTTACCCCAACTATAAAAAGAAAGAACGGAAAAATGAGGTCCGTGGGGGTCCAGCCATGCCACTCGGCGTGCGCAAGCGGAGGGTAAATAGCACCCCAGCTTCCCGGGTTGTTAACAAGGAGCATCCCAGCCACGGTGAGGCCGCGGAAAACATCGAGCGAATCGAGACGCTTTGCTGTTGACATGAATAGTCAGGGAATAACGCTACGCCGAGCCTCATACGATGCAACGCGCGTAGCGTGCTCAACAGAGCCGCTAAGGAAGGGTGGGAACGGAGTGAGCCGACGTGGCGTATGTCAATTCACGATGCCCGATGCCGGCAGTTGAGTCCTCGGACCATTGACGTCCGCGGGACCGGCACGCATACGTCACTCATCTCCAAAGGAGGAGTCGATCCTATGGCCGTGAGCCGCACCGTCAAGGAAGGCGTAAAGGCTGGTCTCCTTGGCGCCGCTACCGTCGCAGTCTGGTTCTTTGTCGTCGACATGGTGACCGGACGACCCTTTCATACTCCTGCCGTGCTGGGCGAAGCCCTGATGACTATTCTCGGGCCGCTGCGAGGCGAGGGCACGCTCCAATTCACCCTCCTCTACACACCGATTCACGTGGTGGCCTTCGTGATCGTCGGCGTGCTCGCTTCCTGGATTCTGAATGCATCTGAAAAGGAGCCATCGCATCTGGCTGGTCTGTTCATCCTTTTTGCCGTGTTCGAAGTGGGATTCCACCTCTACCTGCTGATCCTCTCGTCGAGCGGTAGGTCGGTCGACATAGCCTGGTATCAGATAGGTCTAGCCAACCTGCTCGCCGCGGCTGCCATGGGCATCTACCTCTTCAGGCTGCACCCCGACGCGGTGCGCAACATGGACGAAGCCCTGGCCGGGCGGACGTAGAGCTGCGAGGAGGTAAAGGGGCCGTGAGCTTGGATGAGCCAGAATGGCTGACCAACAAAGGGTCGCGCGTGGTTGGGGGTTGAGATGAGCGAAAAAGGCCTAAAAGAGAAAGCGGCAGAACCCCATTGGGTCCGGCCGCTTTCTCTTCTTTTAGCTCAGTCACTACAGCCAGGCACTCTCAGCCCCCCCCGCGCTCACCCAACTCCCAGCTTCGCAAAGAGGAAAAGCAGGGCGACTATGGTAGCCATTGCAATGAGCAAGGGACCCGTAAAGAGGGCCCGGAAGAGCTTGTGGTCGTACTTGAGGTGCATGTAAAACATCACCACGACCGCAAACTTTATCGCTGACATCGTGAGTAGCGTTGGCACGAATGCCTTGGATGCCACGAACGATGGGATGTAGTAAGCCCAGACTTCGAGAATCGTGATAATCGTCAGCCAGAGCGCGACCCACTTGTACGTATGCCACGTAGGGTGCGCGTGCTCGTGGTCTGGGTTGCTATGAGTTTCGTCTGCCATCTCAGCCTCAGTCCGGAATCAGGTAGATGAGCGTAAAGATCGCGATCCACACCACGTCTACAAAGTGCCAATACAGGGCGGCAATGTCGACGTTTAGAGCGTCCTTGGGTCCCAGCCCTCTCTTATAGTCGATGGCCAGAAGCGTACCCAGCCAGATGACACCGGCGCTGACGTGTGCGCCGTGGAATCCGGTGAGTGTAAAGAAAGTCGAGCCAAAGAGGTTGGTCTTGATCGTAAGGCCTTCGTGAACGAAGGAGGTGAACTCGTAAGCCTGAAAACCCAGGAACGTCGCTCCGAGGAGGCACGTGGCCCAGAGCCAGAGCTTGGACGAGGCCAGTGCCCTCTGCCACATTCCGGCGTCTGCTGGCACGGGTTTGTCCTTGTTCTGCACCGCGGCGAGGGCCAGCACCATGGCCAGCGACGACATGAGGAGCACGAAGGTGGACGCCGACGTCACCGGGATGTCCAGAATCGGTGGAGTGGGCTGCCCCACTGCCGTCTGGCCTACACTGTGCGGCAATGGGCCAACGAGGCTCTTTCCCTTGTAAATGAGATACGTGGAAATGAGCGACGCAAACAGCATGCACTCTGACCCGATGAACGCCCAGATCGCGATCTTGCGGTGATCGAGACCGGTGGTCGTGTAGTGATGATGTGCAGTTTCAGCGTGAGCGGTCATTTTGTTGCATCAGATCGTTTATGGTTTCGGCGCCGCACCCCCGTAAAGCGCGGAGCGGCGCCGCTTTCTGCTTGGGACTCAGTGATCCTCCTCCAGAGGAGTTGTGAGCCAGTTGTAGAGAAATACTGTCATCATCACTGCACCCACGATCGTCACGATTATGCCGATTCCCTTGTGTCCCCCGGGGATAAAGAGGAGCCCGGAGAACATCACCACGATGCCTAACGCGGTCCAGAAGGGATTGGCCGTGGGAGAGGGCATCGGAATACCCAGCTCCTTCGCCGTTCTGCGTTCTGTCTCCACACGCAGTTCCGAGATCTCACCCATCTGTCCCTGGCCGGGAACATGGTGCTCACCGGTGTGACGCTCCGCCTGCTTCCACCCTTCTTCGGTGTGCGGAATGTCCTCGGTGCGCTCCGGGTGAGTGAGGTCCCAAAGCGGATAGCGCGAATGCACGACCGGAATCTTGGCAAAGTTGTATTCCGGCGGCGGCGACGGGATCGACCATTCGAGCGTTGCAGCATCCCACGCGTTGTCAGGCGCAGGTGTTCCGCCCTTCTTGGATCGGAAGAAGTTGATGACAAAGATCAGGGTGGCCGGCATGAGCAGCGCGGCGCCCAGGCTGGAAATCAGGTTAAAGGTCTCCCACCCCTGACCAGCATCGTACGTGTAGATACGGCGTGGCATACCCAGCATTCCCGCAAAGTGCATCGGGAAGAACGTAAGGTTCATACCGATGAAAGTGAGCCAGAAGTGCCAGCTGCCCGCTTTTTCGCTCATGTAGCGGCCGTACATCTTGGGGAAGTAGTGGTAGATGCCACCAAAAATCCCCATCATTGATCCGCCAAAGATCACGTAGTGGAAGTGCGCAACTATGTAATACGTGTCCGTCTGCTGCAGATCTGACGGCGGTGAGGAGTGTGTGATCCCCGAGATTCCGCCAATGGTAAAGAGTGCGATTAGCGCAATCGCGAACTTCATTGAAGTAGTGAAGCGCAACGACCCACCCCACATGGTAAAGATCCAGTTAAAGATCTTTACTCCGGTAGGGATGGCAATCAGCATCGTTGTGAGCCCAAAGACGGTATCGCCAATGGGACCCATACCTACGGCAAACATGTGGTGAGCCCAGACTCCAAAGCCGAGGAACGCGATGAGGATGCCTGAATAGGCCATCACTGGATATCCAAACAGCGGCTTTTTGGAGTTTGTGGGAATGATCTCCGAAGCGAGACCGAAGGCCGGCAGAATCAGGATGTAGACCTCTGGGTGTCCAAAGATCCAGAAGAGATGCTGCCAGAGCAGGGGGTCGGCCCCCGCGGCTACCTGGTAAAAGTTGGTCCCAAAGAAGCGGTCGAACTGCAGGAAGACGAGAGCGATCGTGATGACCGGGAAGGCCAGGATGATCAGGAACTGCGTCACGAACGACATCCACGTAAACATCGGCATTCGCATCAGGTTCATTCCTGGCGCGCGCATGTTGATGACCGTGGTCACGAAATTGAATCCTGCAGCCAGCGAGGAGATACCGAGGATCTGAATGCCGAGCACCCAGTAGTCCATGTTTATTCCGGGGGACGCCGTGCGTCCCGACAGCGGCGCGTAGGCAAACCAGCCGCCGTCTGGCGCGACCCAGAAAAAGATCGGCATCGTGATAAAGAGACCACCGAGGAGGTACACCCAGTAGCTGAACGCATTTAGTCTCGGGAACGCCACGTCTCTGGCGCCGATCTGAAGCGGAATTGCGTAGTTGAAGAACGCAGCAGACAGCGGCATGATCGCAAGGAAGATCATGGTCGTTCCGTGCATGGTGAACAGCTGGTTGAACTGCTCAGCCGTTACCACGCTCATGTTCGGCCGCATGAGCTGCCAGCGCATCAGCACGGCTTCGAGACCGCCAAACACGAAGAAGAAGAGAGAGGTGTGGAGATACAACACTCCGATCTTCTTGTGATCGGTTGTTGTCAACCACCCCATGATTCCGGTGCGTTCGCCGGTCGCATGAGATGCGTAACTCGGTGATGCGGCGACTGTGGCCATTTCGGGACGGGTAGAATCCGGTTAAACGTGTCGTGCCCCATGGCCACTCGGCCGCAGGGCACTTTTCGCTCTATTTAAGCGTCATCAGATACGCCACGATATCGGCGATCTGTTCGTCGGTTAGTCCTCCCACCGCCACTGTCCCCTTGATCATGGGCTCGTATTCACCCTTGCCCATGACGTTCATCTTTGCTCCAGGCTTCATCTTCGACGCGTTCTTGACCCAGCGTGCGAGATGCATTGCATCGTTGGGGAAGAAGCCTCCGGCAATGGTGTGGCGAGACGCCACGTGTGTCAGATCGGGCCCGGTATGACCCACGGAAACGGGGTTGCCGCGGATCACGTGACAGCCGATGCAGGCCGATCGTGAATAGGTCGCCAGTCCACGCTCCGCACTCGCAGACTCCAGAGCGGCATCGTTGAACGTGAGCCCTGCCGGAATTGGTGTGCGCGGCATTATGTGCGCTCCCAACTGCTCGGCTGGGAACTGGTAACCCGAAGATGACGGAGCAGCGGCGGCCGTATCGGCGGTCGCGGTTTGCGCGCTCGCAGGAACTGCCGGTGTGGTGCTGGGCGCGCCGGCCGGTGGTGCAGGAGGGACACCAAACACGGCATTGCTTGCCTGGTGCCGAGCCCAGTCCTCAAAGTTAGCCGCTGTGACGGTGTAGGCACGGAAACGCATGTTGGCGTGAGACGTGCCGCAATACTCGTTGCAGCTTCCGTTGTATGCGTTCTCTCCGGTGGAATCCGGCATGAACCAGAGGTAGTTCGTGCGGTTGCTCACCAGGTCGCGCTTTCCGCCGAGTGCGGGAATCCAGAAAGAATGGATTACGTCGGCCGTGCGGAGTTCAAAGTTGACCGTGCGTCCAATCGGCAGATACAGCTCGTTGGCCGTTATCACGTTGTACTGCGGATAACGGAACTCCCACCACCATTGGTGACCGATAACCTGGACCTGAAGGGCGTCGGCCGGTGCCGGCGCCTGGTGCTTCCAGATCTGCCGTACCGTGGGTACCGCGATGATGCCCAGGATCACCATAGGCAGAACGGTCCACGTGATTTCCATGGCCGTGTTGCCGTGAACGTGCTTGGGCTCCGGCGAGTCGGGACGGCGCCGGAAACGAATTATCGCGATGATGAGTAGTACCTCGACGATCACAAAGACAATCGTCCCCCAGAACATCATCTGGTCCCAGAGCGCGGTCGTGTCGCGATTGAACTCGGTTGTGGGCTGGAACGTCGAGTTCGGGTAGTTGCCGCTGCACGCCGCCGCGAGGATGAGTAACGCGGGTAAGCCCGCGCTTACGAGCTGACGCGGGCGGAATATCCGTGTCATTCTCTTTCGTGAATGTTGTTTTTGCGTGGCGTGCGCGACGGTCGCGCACGCCGGGAGTAGAGCCGCAAAGAACCTACCGGTGCGGCATAATCCAATCAAGCCAAATTCCACGCCGTGGCAAGCCTCTGGCGCCTAACCGCGCCCCTAACCAACACCTTACTGGTTTTTTATGCAGCTTTCAGTCGGCCCCGGGAGCTCGCGGCGCGTCATCAACCGTGTGTTGATCCTTCACTTTCGCTACCGCGATTTCCAGGGCGGTGCGAATCTGGGCGATTTGCTCGCGCAGGGCACGCAATCGCATCTGATCAGCCCCGCCGCGCGTGAGTACGAGGAGCATTGCTGAGACCTGGTCCGAAATCATTCCGAACTGGGCCTTGAGCTTGCCGACCAGGGGGCTGGCGGAGCGAGCGATTTGTCCGCGAAACCCTGACGTGTCCTGATTTGAACGAACGGCCAGTGCCATTCTTTCAATGATCCCGTGGACGCGCTGAACGTGTCCGAGCGCGTCCTCAAGGGTCTGCATTTTTGCCAGCCCCGCACCATCCAGCTTTTTCATCGTTCTACCACGGACGAGTTATCCAACGCCTGTTCCTTTTGCTATTGACTCGAATCGTCGCCTGTCATGGATGCAGGATTGAGGACTTTGTCGAGCTTTTCACGTGTGACCAGTCCCTTACCTATTACAACGTCGTAGACGCCGCGTCCTGACGAGAGCGCTTCTTTGGCGACGGATGTGGCGGTCTCGTACCCCAGGATGGGCACCAGAGCGGTGACGATTCCTATCGATTCTTCGACAAATCGTCTCAGTCGATCAGGGTTGGCGGTGATGCCTTTGACGCAACTGGTGCGCAGGACCACGCATGCTGCGCGCAGCGAATCGATGCCTCTTAATAGACGGTAGGCAATGACCGGCTCAAAGGCATTCAACTGGAACTGACCCGCTTCGGCAGCAAGGGTAACGGTGACGTCGCCGCCAATAATCTCAAAGCAAACCTGGTTGACGACTTCCGGAATGACCGGGTTGACCTTGCCGGGCATGATCGACGACCCGGGCTGCATGGCTGGGAGGTTGATTTCGCCAAATCCGGCACGCGGTCCGGACGAGAGGAGCCTCAGGTCGTTACAGATCTTTGAGAGTTTGGTGGCGCAGCGCTTGAGGACACCGCTGAGTTGCACAAAAGCCCCGGTGTCGGAGGTGGCTTCTACGAGATCTGGAGCGGTGATAAGAGGCAGGCCCGTCACGTCGGAGAGGTGACGCCGTACGGCGTCTGTATAGCCTTCGGGTGCGGTAATCCCCGTACCTATAGCCGTGGCTCCCATGTTGATCTCGCGGATCAGCGAGAGCGCTTCGCCCAGTCGGTCAACGTCTTCGAGAATGGTGTGACCAAACGCGGAAAACTCCTGACCAAGGGTCATTGGAACCGCGTCCTGCAACTGAGTCCTTCCCATTTTGAGCAGCGGGGTGAACTCCTTGCCCTTTGCCACAAAAGCTTCGGCGAGTTCCCGCATTGCCACGCGTAGAGTTTCTATCTGGCCGTAGAGTGCCAGTCGAACCGCAGTGGGGTATACATCGTTCGTGGACTGGCTGAGATTCACATGTTCGTTAGGGTGGAGCTTGTCGTAGGCGCCGCGCCGCTCACCCATCAGTTCGAGGCCACGGTTGGCGATGACCTCGTTGGCATTCATGTTGGTCGAAGTGCCGGCACCTCCCTGGATCACATCCACCAGGAAATGCTCGTGATGCCGGCCCGCCCTGATCTCCCTTGCCGCTGCCACGATCGCGTTCGTGCGTTCAGCATCCAGCAGTCCCAGTTCCGCATTGGCCATTGCGGCCGCCTCTTTCACGGCTGCCAGTGCGTCGATCAGAGATGGAAACTCGCGGATCGCGATCCCGGTTATCGGAAAGTTCTCCAGCGCCCTCAGCGTCTGCACTCCGTAGAGGGCGTCGTCGGGGATCTCGCGCGTGCCTAACAAGTCCTTTTCCTTGCGCGTCGCCAGACCTCCAAAGCCGAGAACTCTGCCTCGTCCCGCGAGGGTCGCATCTGTGGCTGCGAGGCGTCTCGAAATAGCGCGCGCTGCGCGGCCCACCAACGCTGCGTAGAGCGACGGATGGTCCTTGAGGATCGTCTCCACGGCAGCCTTGCTCAGGATAAAGGCCTCTGTCTCCTGAAGGGCGCGCGCAGTGGTACCGTGCGTCGAATCGTCGAGGAGAATCCCTTCACCTACTGCTTCGCCAGCACCCAGGGTTACGAGCCGAATCGGCCGCCCACTGCTGTTCTTTTCGATCGAGACCGAGCCCGTTACTAGTATCGCCATCAAACGGCGCGCTGCGCCTTGCTCAAAGAGCTCCTCGTTTAACGCGAAGCTCTTTGTTTCTACGTGGTTTGCCAGTTGATGCAAAGCGGTATCGGTCAGCCCGCTTACAAAATCCAGAGTACGCAGTCGTTCGCGGATCGCGTTTTTAGTCATGACCTGAATTGAAGTAGATTGGCGCCCCGTTCATCTCAGCCCCTCGTCTGTCTCAGCCCCTCGCTCTTCTTGATTACTCCTTCAATGCGCGATGGTGCGGGACTGGTTCGCGGACTTGCGCTATCCTGTCGACTTCGAGCGCGATGGCGTCTATTGCCTGTTCAATTCGCTCGATCCTTGTGTCGGAAACAGTCGGACCCGATGCGGGTGATCCGGCAAGCCACCCCGCGCTGCGCCACGTTCGGGCAAGGGGTGCGTCGGCCGGAATGAGCTGCGAATGTGCGCAGATCGGACAAACCAGCCGACGAGTAGTATAGCGCCATGCGAGGTAAACTGCCCCCGGCACGATAAATGGCACGGCCAGCGCCAGCGCTATCCATATGCTGCCCGGACGTCGTGGCGCCGAAACCTCGGCGCCACAAACTGTGCAGAGATGCGAGTTGATCGCCATCCCTATTGCACCACGCGCTCACGAAGTGTGAACCTCGCAAGCCATTCGTGCTCGCGACGGATCTTGTCGATCTGGTGATAGTACTCGCTCAGGCCGTGGCCCTCGCGCGGATAAAAGACCAGTTCAACCGTCTTTCCACGGTCCTTGAGATTGCGGAAGTACTCCATGGGCTGGCCAATCGGTACGCGCTCGTCGTTGCCGCCATGCAGCATGAGCAGGGGCGTTGTGACTTTGTCGCTGTACTGAATCGCGGAACGCGAGCGGTAAAATTCGAGCGATTTGTTGTTGAGCGAGCCGTCAAGTTGCGGCATGCCGTCGTAAAAGGTGCCGATGTAGCCCGGTATGTCAGTGGTGCCATACATGCTTTCCATGTTTGACAATCCCGCCCCCATCATTGCCGCTTTAAAGCGCGACGTCTGCGAGACAACCCACCCGGTCATGTAGCCGCCATAGCTCCATCCCGCGACTGCCAGCCGAGCTGAGTCGGCAATTCCGCGCCGCACGAGTTCGTCAACACCAGTCATCACGTCGCGGTAGTCGCCACCACCCCAGTCCTTGATGTTGGCGCGCATGAATCGCTCGCCGTAACCGGTGCTTCCGCGCGGGTTGGGAAAGAGCACAGCCCAACCCTGTCCCGCGTAATACTGCCCCGGTGAAGCCCAGCTGGCCTTGAACCCGTTGGTGTGTGCACCTGTGGGTCCGCCGTGGACGTTGACTTTGAGGGGGTAGCGCTGGCCGGGTTGGTAGCCTACGGGCTTGAGGAGGACCCCTTCGACGGTCCAGCCGTCGGTGCTCTTCCACGTAATGACTTCGGTCTCGCCAAGGGAAATGCCCTCGAGTTGCGGATTGGTGTTGGTGACACGACGTGGACTGGCGAAAGTGGCGTCAGTGACAAAGACATCAGCTGGCGACTTGGGTGAGTCCATGGCAAAGGCAACCTTCATTCCATCTTTGGAGAACGACGGCGCTCGAACCATCATCTCGCTCGTCAGGCGGTTGTACTTGCCACTCGCGACGTCGTAGGTGAATACGGAGCCATAGACGCGGTCCTGGGCGTTGAAAATCAGGCGGCTTCCGTCGGGTGACCACTGAAGGCCTCCCACCGAGTAATCGAACTGCCGCGCATCGGTTGGCTTTGCCGCTTTAGAGGCAACGTCGTACAACACGATCTGCGAGTTGCGCAACGTGCGTGGAAACATGCCGTCGGAGTTGGCCTTCCATTCTTCTACGAAAGCCGTGAAGGCAAGGGTTCTGCCATCCGGAGACCATTCCGGGGTGGACTGCACCGACATCCTGTCCGGAACTACAATGGGCTCCATCGCTTTGGTGGCTACAGTGACTAACTGCGCCACTCTCCGTTCATCGCGAATGAGAGTCGTCGGCCTCGTTAGAATCGCCAGGCGCGCGTTGTCTGGAGACCAGGCCGGTGCACCCAGCACGGTAAAATCACCCGAGGTGAGTTTGCTGGCACTCTTGGATTCCAGATTCACGACCCAGAGATGCGACATTCGCATGTTGTCTTCAAATACTTCGGGGTCGTCGCGACGTCTTGTCTTTGCTTCTTCGTCGCGAGTAAGCGAGTCGGTGGTGAGGTACGCGATCGAACGGCTATCAGGAGACCATGCATAGGCCCCAGCGCCGCCGCGCGCCTTGGAGAGTTGGTACGCTTCTCCGCCATCGGCGTGCATGATCCAGATCTGTGCACGCGGCGCATCCTCCCCGGTTCCGCTCCCGCGGGAAGCCACAAACGAGATATAGCGTCCGTCGGGGGACCATTGCGGGTTGGATTCACCACGGTCCCCAAAGGTTAGTTGCCTCGCCTCGCCTCCGGTGGCGGAGACCATCCATACGTGCGAGCGCATGTCATGCCTGTCGCCGCGAGAGGTATCGCGAGCCGCCGGGTGTTCCCACGCACTCACAGTGTAGAGGATGCGCGATCCGTCGGGAGAGATGGCTACAGTTCCGACGTTTCTCAGATCCATGATGTCATTGATTGACATTGGCCGCTGGGCGGCGGCCACCTGCGCTGAAAAGGTGAGCAGCAGGGCAATAGCGGGTCGGCGGATAGATATCATCGGTCGGTTTCCGTGTAATTCGGGCTTATCGGAAGCTGGCGGAGTGTCTGATGGAGGCAAGGGGCAATCCGGGGCCGCGCGCTGGGCAGCGCAGCGGTGATCGCGGAGTTCGCGGCTTGCCCCTTTCTTGTGAATCCCGCTCTTGCCCACCCCTCCCCCGGGGTCCACGTTCCTGCCCGCTCCCTCGGCCCCCACCCCCTCAGCCCCATGCCTCTATCACGACGTGAGTTTATCGCTTCGGGCGCCGCAGCTGCGGCCGCCGCGGCCACTGGCACAACCGCGCTGGCTCGGCCCGCTGAGGGAGCGCCTTTGGTGCAAGCGCGCGCCTCAAGACCGGTGGTAGTCGCCAGCGCCAATGGGATTCGCGGCGTCAAGGTGGCTTACGATCAGATCATGACGGGCGAAGACACCCTCGACGCCATCATCGCGGGGGTCAACATCCAGGAACTCGACCCCGAGGACATGTCGGTGGGTTTCGGCGGACTGCCTAACGCAGATGGCGTTGTGCAGCTCGACGCTTCGTGCATGCACGGACCAACGAGGAGAGCTGGTGCCGTGGGTTGCCTGGAAGACATTGCGACCCCCTCGCTGGTGGCCAAGGCCATAATGGACTACACCGATCATATCATGCTGGTAGGCGACGACGCGCGGCGCTTTGCGATCGACATGGGCTTCAAGCCGCAGAATCTTCTGACCGAAGCCAGTCGCCAGGCGTGGCTCAAGTGGAAGGCAAAGTTGAATCCGGGCGATGCGTGGCTGGATCATGACGACGACGTCAAAATCAGATTCACCACGGGTACGATCAACATGAATGCAGTTAACGCCGCGGGCGATCTTTCGTCGGTTACGACTACTAGCGGGATGTCGTGGAAGGTTCCGGGAAGGGTTGGGGACTCGCCCATAATCGGCGCCGGCCAATACTGTGACAACACAGTTGGTGCAGCTGGTTCGACGGGTCGAGGCGAGGCCAATATCAAGGTATGCGGCGCATTTCTTGCAGTGGAGCAGATGCGTCTGGGAAAGTCGCCACAGGAAGCCTTGCTCTACGTGATTGAACGTGTCATCGCCATGACCGAGCGTCGTCTTCTTGACGACCGCGGCAGACCACGTTTTGACCTGGATTTCTACGCGGTGCACAAGGATGGCCGTTACGCCGCTGCTTCTGCGTACGAAGGAAGCACTTTTGCCGTGTGTGATTCACGCGGTGCGAGAATCGAGCAATCTGCGTTTCTCTTCGGGAGATCGGAGCGTCCAGCAAGATGACCGCACCGGCAACCGCGTGGTATTCGACAATTTCACGCGCGCAATGGCGCGCTCTCGTTGCGGCAAAACTCGGTTGGATGCTCGATGCCATGGACTTCATGCTCTATGTCATGGCGATCGGGCAGCTCAAGACCTACTTCGGCTTTGACGACGCCACAGCAGGTCTGTTGGGGACGCTTACTCTCCTCACCTCGGCGGCAGGAGGAATCGCTTTTGGAATAGTCGCCGACCGTGTGGGCCGCACGCGGGCTCTCATGGCGACGATTCTGATCTTTTCGCTTTGCTCGTTAGGCGCTGCCACCTCACAGTCGCTCTGGCAGCTGGCCGCCTGGCGAGTCCTGCTCGGAATAGGTATGGGAGGGGAATGGGCTTCGGGCGCTGTGCTCGTAAGTGAAACGTGGCCCGCGGAGCATCGAACAAAGGCCGTGAGCATCATGCAGTCCGGATGGTCGCTCGGATACATCGCCGCACTCCTCCTGTCGTCGCTGATACTCGACGTGATGGATCTGGGCCCCGAGGCGTGGCGTTGGCTCTTTGCCGTTGGAGCCGCCCCGGCGCTCCTCACCCTCTGGATCCGGCGAAAAGTCGAGGAGCCGGCAGCATGGGCTCGCAGCGCAAAGACGAGAAGTCCGGGGAACGCTTTCCGCACGCTGTTTGGTGCCGAGTATCGCAGACGAACACTGTTAGCTACTGTGCTGACTGCCTGCGTCCAGTTTGCCAACTGGGGACTCTTTTTCTGGCTTCCTGGGTTCCTTGCCACCCCCGTGGATCGCGGAGGTGCAGGGATGACCCTGGTCCGTTCGGCAGCATGGCTCGTACCCACTCAGCTGGGCGCATACATCGGCTATCTGTCGTTTGGTTTTATTGCCGACAAGCTCGGTAGACGACGGACGTTTATCACCTACATGATACTTGCAGCCATACTTGTGCCTCTTTACGGACAGATGGCCCGCAATCAAACTGTCCTGCTGCTCCTCGGGCCAGTACTGGGCTTTGTCGGCTACGGCTACTTCAGCATGTTTGGTTCGTTTCTGGCAGAACTCTTTCCCGTGCACGCACGCGCTACCGGGCAGGGACTTACTTACAACACGGGCCGAGGGCTTGGCGCGCTTGCGCCCTATACGATCGGGTACCTTGCTACTCTTCCGCGTGTTGGCATTGGATCCGCGCTAGGCGTGACTTCGGCTTTCTTTCTGGCTGCGGCCGCTTTGGTAATGTTCTTTCCGGATAAGGCTGCTGCACCGCTCGAGGGAGAGGCCGCGTAAGGGTTGGCCTAAATGTAAAAGATCAAAGACACTGGACCCCGGCCTTCGCCGGGGTCGCGGTCCTTGATGGACCCCGAGCCTTCGCCGGGGTCGCGGTCCTTGATGGACCCCGAGCCTTCGCCGGGGTCACGGTTTTTGATAGACCTCGGCTTTCGCCAGGGACGCGATGTCTACGCCTCTCCGGGCGAAGCGAGCGGCAGCGAGCGAGACCCGGAGCCCAGCGTCTTTGCCGTATCTGAAGACTAAAAACACTGTACATCGGCCTTCGCCGGGGTCGCGCCTGTTTAATGGTAGACTAACTCGCCGCAGAGGCTGTAGAGAGCGCTGTCGCCACAGTTCCCTTTTCGGGCACTGTATCGATCTCCAGCTCTGCAAATGCTTCGACTCCGCGGTTTGCGGTGCGCGCAAGCGTGTGCGCGGCTGCTGTAAGATCCTGAGCCCGGGCGACCTGCGCGCTACCTGAGAGCCGCGCCTCTCGTGCCGCGGCAGCCAAGCCCTGAGTGCTGCCAAGAATCTGCTCAAGTCGCGTCGCAAGTGCAGCAGCAGCTGCAGGGGCATCGCTGAACTCGCGCGATCCATCACCCTCCCCAGGTGCATTCTGAGTTGTCCGCGCCAGCGTGGTCACCGCACGACTCACAGCGTCCTTTGCGCCGCGCACCACAGCCGCTGACTCCTGCGAAGAAGCCCGTGCTTCTCCTGAACGTCCCATGATATCGCGCAGCAACTCCTCGGTCCGGTCTGCCGCATCCGATGAACTCCGAGCGAGCCTCCGAACCTCGGCGGCTACCACTCCAAAGCCACTCCCCTGTTCACCAGCTCGAGCTGCTTCCATGGCTGCATTGAGCGCCAGTAGCTTGGATTGACGGGCCATTTTGCGAACCAGCGCCACAAACTCGCCAACCTGATCCACCGCTTCACCGAGTTGAGTGAGTTCGTTGCCCGATCCACTGAGACGCGATTCGAGCTGATCCAGCATGCGAGTTGCATTTTCGAGATCATTGCCGGCTTCCTTTCCTGCATTCCGTACTTTGATCGACCATTCCAGCTCGCGCGCTGCAAGGTGCGATACCTGCAGAGCACTCGCTGAAAAGGAGTCGACATCCGGCTTGAGCGATCTCAGTTCTTCGTCGACGGCGACACTGTGTTGGGCAACGTGCGCGCTCTGTTCCGCTGCTCGCTGAGCGGCCACGTGCGCGGCGCTGCACTGACCCACCAACTCCTCGGCGCGAACGCTCGTCTCCTTGGCTGCGCTCCGGGCCGAAGTCAGCCTGCTCCGTAGAAATGCCAGGGCGCGAGAGGCGCTGTGCAGCGCGGGAGCCAGCGTTCCACTGTGATCCTTGGGATTCAGCACGCGAGACAGGTCACCCCGCGCTACACCTTCGAGTGTGGACGCCAGTACGCGAGTCTGTTCCGAGTCCGCGGCGGGAGCAACGGTCGAGACCAGGACTGCTGCGAGGAGCAAAGCGGCTCCCACGACGACTGCTGCGATTGCCAGCAAGTTGAGGAGTCCCAGTCCCAGGAGGCGCTGGCTGGCGAAATAGCCGCCGACTATTACAAGGGACGCACCGATGAGGGTGCCACCCAACGCAGCTCGCGGCACGTCTTGCAGCCACGTCTGGCTGCGCTTGTTAGGACTACTGCCTCCACTAGATTGGCTCATAGGACTACCTGGCTGCGGCGCCGTCTGAGGGTGCTGGCGCCCGACCTGAATCATTGAAATGACAGAAGAGACAACTTCCGCAAGCGCCGCATCCACCGGCGGTTACGACCCTGCAGCCGTCGAAGCCAAATGGCAGACTCGGTGGCGCGATAGCGGAACGAATCACACAGATCTCGAAGGGGGAAAACGGCCGTTCTACGCCCTCATGATGTTCCCTTACCCGTCTGCCGAAGGGTTGCACGTGGGCAACCTCTTCGCCTTCACGGGCAATGACATCTATGGACGATTTCACCGACAGCTGGGGCACACCGTTTTCGAGCCGCTGGGCTACGACGCGTTCGGGATTCACTCGGAGAACTACGCCCTCAAGGTCGGGGGGCACCCGATGCGGCTTATCCCCCGTAACATTGCGAATTTCAGGCGGCAACTCGAACGCGCCGGCCTTATGGTGGACTGGCGCTATTCGGTCGATACGACCGACCCCGAGTACTACAAATGGACCCAGTGGGTCTTTCTGCAGCTTTACCGCAAAGGGCTCGCCTACAAAAAGAAGGCAGCTGTCAACTGGTGTCCCAACGACAAGACCGTGCTCGCCAACGAGCAGGTAATTGCCGGTGCCTGTGAGCGTTGCGGTGCAATGGTCGAACAACGGCTTCTTGAGCAGTGGTTCTTCCGAATCAGCGAGTACGCTGAGCGTCTTCTCAAGAATCTCGAGACGCTGGACTGGTCGGACACCACGCGCACCGCACAACGGAACTGGATCGGCAAGAGCGAAGGAGCCGAAATCACCTTCAGGGTTGGCGGAGGAGACAAATCGGTTACGGTATTTACTACCAGACCGGACACTGTCTTTGGGGCAACGTACATGGTGCTTGCACCCGAGCACCCTCTCGTTCCCGGGTTGACTACAGAAGCGCAGCGTGAAGCTGTAGAAGCCTACCGAGCCCAGGCTTCACGACAGGATCTGGTCACGCGCCGCATCAGCAAGGAAAAGACGGGAGTATTTACAGGTGCGACTGCCACCAACCCTGCCACGGGCCGTGAAATTCCTGTCTGGATTGCTGACTACGTACTAATGGAGTACGGCACCGGAGCAATCATGGCGGTGCCTGGTCATGACGAACGTGATTTCGAGTTTGCTTCGGCGTTCGGGCTCGAGATTGTACGCGTCGTGGCAGGCGAAGGTGAAGACGCTTATACACCGCTGAGTGAGGCTTTTACCGCGGATGAGTCGGGGCGCATGGTGAACAGTGACCGCTTTGATGGTCTCACAGTGGAGCAGGCCAAGCGCGAAATCACTACCTGGCTCGCTGACCGCAATACTGCCAAGGCTGTTACAAACTACAGACTACATGACTGGTGCATCTCGCGCCAGCGCTACTGGGGCCCGCCGATTCCGGTGATCTATTGTGATGACTGCGGACCACAGCCGGTGCCCGAGAGCGATCTGCCGGTGATTCTGCCGGACGTCGAAGACTACAGGCCCGATGATTCGGGTGTCTCGCCTCTGGCGCGACACGAGCAATGGTATCACGTAAACTGCCCAACGTGCGGAAAGCAGGGGAGGCGGGAGACCGATGTTTCGGACACGTTCCTCGATAGCGGCTGGTACTTTCTCCGCTACCCGAGCGCGCGCCGCAGCGATGTGCCCTTTGACGCCGAGCTAACGAGGAAGTGGCTGCCGGTCACATCGTACATTGGCGGAAATGAGCACGCGGTGCTGCACCTCCTCTATTCACGCTTTATCACCATGGTGCTGCACGACATGGGGTATTTGCACTTCGAGGAGCCATTCGCGCGATTCCGTGCCCACGGTCTCATCATCAAGGACGGCGCCAAGATGTCCAAGACCAAGGGCAACGTGGTTGTACCCGACATCTTCATCGATCGTTGGGGTGCCGACTCGTTCCGCACCTACCTCATGTTCCTGGGTCCTTACGAAGAAGGAGGAGATTTCCGAGACGCCGGCATTGTGGGAGTGCGGAGGTTCCTGGACCGCCTCTGGCTCGCCGTTACCCAGTCTTCGAGCGAGGGAGAGCCGGAGCTCGAGGTGATGCGAAAGCTGCACCAGACGATCCGCAAAGTTGGCCAGGACATTCCGCAGCTGGGTTACAACACTGCCATTGCGGCGATGATGGAGTACCTGAATGCGGTCCGCCGTGGCGAACGTGCGGTACATCGTGCTGAAGTCGAACCTCTCGTGCAACTCGTGGCACCTTTTGCTCCGCATCTGGCCGAAGAGCTTTGGGAGATGCTCGGCCACAATCTCAGCGTCTTTGACAGCGGCTGGCCCGCCTTTGATGAGGATCTGGCTCGCGACGATGAGGTGGAGCTGGCCGTACAGGTCAATGGCAAGCTTCGAGGCACGATCCGCGTTTCACCGTCTGTGACGCAGCAGGACGCGTTGTCGATGGCTCTGGAGCAGCCCGGCATCCTAAAGTTTGTACCAGGGGGGCCGTCGTCGACCTTCAAGAAGGTGGTTTTTGTCCCCGGGAGGCTCCTGAACCTGGTGGTTTAGGGGTGTTTCTGTGCACGTCCTGGTCGGGTCCAGAGTCTTCGGGTTCCAGACGCTGGTCGTGATCGGTTGAGCCTGCCTGCCTGAGTAGTCCGGCAGGGGTGTCAACCCAACCTTTGTCTGCGCGACGGTCCTCCCGGGTGGAACCAGAGGGGTACCTGCTAAGCGGGGATTGCGAGGGCCTCAGGAAGAGCTAGTCTACTGGACTCGTGAGTCCGGCATGCAGCCGGCTCCGGATGCTCTGCCACGAGTGCAGGAGGGATTGATCATGCTTTCGAATGATAGACTGGAACCACGTCGTAGTTTCTTTGCAAAGCTGGCAGCGGGTGTGGCGGCGGTAGCTGTGGCGCCGCGTGCTTCAGCCATGTCGATTGGCGATGCATTTCCGCTTCCACAGGGGCAGGACCCAGACGCCTGGCTAGCGGGACTCACGGGCCAATACCGTCAGTACTTTGACGCCACAGCGGTCAACGACGGGTTCCCCATGATCTACGCTTTTACGTGGGCGCGCACGATGCGGGAGACCTACAAGCTCCCGACCAATCAGGTACAGGCCGTAATAGGTCTCCGCCACTTTGGAATTGCACCGGCGCTCAACGACAATCTCTGGTCCAAGTACAAGATCGGCGAGTTTTTCAAGCTCAATGATCCCAAAACAGGAAAGCCGTCTGTCAGGAACTACTTCAACAACAGCACCGAAGGGGACATCATGGTCCCCCAGGCAAATGTGTCGGCGATGATCAAGGACAAGCACGTCGTCGTCTGTTGTAACCTGGCTTTGAGCGTTGTGAGCGGGATGGCAGCCAAGGCCGCGGGCCTAACGATGTCTGCTGAGGATGCGCACAAGGAGTGGCTCGCGAACCTCGTTCCCGGTGTCTTCCCGGTTCCTTCTGGCGTGCTGGCCGTTCACCGCGCGCAGGAGAAGGGCCGTTGCACCTATTGCAACGCCAGCACCTGATAGTTGCAAGAGGTGGGAGGGGCTGAGGGCTGAGGGTCTGCGCACCTTCTGCTCCAGCCCCCAGCCCTGGTCCCCGCAGTCTGACGCCTCAGGACACCGTGATCGGCATAACCATGCCGTGTTCGGAATGCGGCTTACCGTCTTTGCTGTCGGGCACGAGACAGAGCAGGACGTAGTTACCCGGTATGAGATCCACCGGTACGTATATAGTCTGCCCTTTGACGAACGGAGCTATGCCGCCAACGGCCTCGGCGGGTATTGGACCAGTCATCGTTGCTGCCCACTGTCCCAGGTCATCCATGGTCTTGCCCTCGTTGAGCTTCATTATGATCAGCTCGTGAGGTTGATCGGCCATGTTCTCGACTTTTATGACGTTGTGACCTGCCGTCAACTGCTGCGACATGGCAAAGGTGTAGTCCTGGAGACTCATCGTCAGCGTTGGGACCGGTTCAGCGGCAGCGCTGACGGGTGCCTCGCGCACTATCAGCGAGGTCGTCATTCCCTTGGCGATGTGCGGGATCTTGTCTGGTATGTCGACCATGCAAATCACCGCGTAGGTCCCCGGTTGGAGCTCCTGGACCACCGTGCTCGAGTCGCCAAATGAGGGTGGATTTGGTCCTCCGATACCAACAGCCCAACTCGGGAATGGATCACTCGGCTTGAGGTTTCGGAAAGCTTCGTTCAGATCATCGAGAGTCTTTCCTCCGTCGAGACGAACGAAAAATGCGTGGTGGAGATTGGGGCCCTCGTTTACAAGGTTGATTCTGGTAAGACCCGGATTCACCGTATCAGGGGCAACAAAAGCAAAATCCTTGGCGAGAATCGTTATTTCCTGCGGTTGAACTGGTGCGGACATAGCCGTGGTGTCCGCGTTGTTGTCGGCGTTCGAACATGCCGCTGCAACAACCAAGAAAAGCAGGCTGCGTTTCATTGTTGGGAATTGGTGGACGGTGAGTGTGTTATCTCACCCGCGGGCGAACGACTCTCCGTTGACGCTCGGGAATGGGCCGAGAAAAGGAAAGCTCGGGACCGCTTTGCGCCAGAGGCACCCGTCAACAGCAGGCGGCGTCTCCTGTCACCGTTGGGGGCACAGAGTACTGGCGCCCGCCCGCGTAGAAGCTAGACTGCGCCGTCGAACCGTCGAACCGTCGAACCGTCGAACCGTCGAACCGTCGAACCGTCGAACCGTCGA
>CAZYTS010000006.1:0-20943 GCA_964649855.1 uncultured Gemmatimonadaceae bacterium | reverse complement strand
ACCGTCGCAGCCTCCTAGCCCCTCGCCTCTTGCCCCTTATCGTACCGCACCAAGACGTAGCGCGGCTCCTCCCCATGAGCGATTGCATCGACCTCATGGCCGAAGCGCTCGGCGACCTGGCTCGTGGTAACGCAATGCTTCCACTGAGACAGGTGCTGCGTTTGCCCGGTGGCGCTAACGCCTTTGCGACCATGCCGGCAACTATTGGAGATGCCATCGGCGCTAAAATCATCACGGTCTTTCCCAAAAACGCCAACACACCTTACGAGTCGCACATCGGCGTAATTCTTTATTTCGACAACGAGTTCGGTCGGCTCCTCTCCATCATCGATGCCAGTTCGGTGACTGCAATCCGCACGGCCGCAGTATCGGGCGTCGCAACACGAATCCTGGCCCACCCTGATGCTTCGGATCTCGCGATCCTGGGTAGCGGCGTACAGGCCATGACGCACCTCGAAGCCATGCGCTGCGTGCGACCCATAAGGCGAGTGCGCGTCTGGAGCCGAAATGCGGAGAACACACGCCAATTTGCCCAGAAGTCCAGGGAGCGCTTTGGCGTCGACGTCGAGATCGCAAAGACCGCCAAAGACGCCGTGCAGGACGCACAAATCATCTGCACCACTACAGCTTCGCGCGAACCAGTGTTGCTCGGCGAATGGCTCTCACCTCGTACCCACATCAACGCAGTCGGTGCAAGTCTCCGCACTACCAGAGAACTCGACGGCGAGGCGGTCGCCAAGTCCAGATTGTTTGTCGACCGGCGTGAATCTGCCATGGCTGAATCCGGCGATATCCTGATCGCTGCCGAAGAAGGGCACATCGGCGCCGACCATATTGTGGCCGAACTCGGTGAAATCCTCATCGGTCGCGCCAGCGGTCGAGCTGTTGAGCAGGAGATAACTCTATTCAAGTCACTCGGGCTGGCCATCGAAGACGTGGCAGCAGCACGCTTCATTCATGATCGTGCCGTCGCTCGCGGTGAGGGCCAGTGGATCGAGCTTGGCGGAATGCGATGATACCGAATCCAGTTCCCCTCGCGGCTATCGAGGCAGCGCGCCAGAGAATCTCGCACGTTGCGCGACGCACACCGCTCGTGAAGCTCCAGGTTGAGGGTCCAGCGGAGATTTATCTCAAGCTTGAGTGTCTTCAGCCGATCGGATCCTTCAAGATCCGTGGTGCTGCAAACGCCATATATTCCGCTGATCCTTCGCGTCTTGCACGTGGTGTTTGGACTGCCAGTGCCGGCAACATGGCGCAGGGAGTTGCGTGGTGCGCCCGTGAAGCAGGGGTGCCATGCACGGTCGTCGTTCCCGATCACGCTCCTGCCACAAAGCTTCAGGCCATTGAACGACTTGGTGGGCAAATAGTCAAATGGCCTTTTGCGGATTGGTGGCAATTGATTACTGGCGAGCGCGCCGCAGGTAGTCAATTCGAGGGTCTATTCGTGCATCCTGTTTCCGACGCCGATGTAATTGCTGGAAACGGCACGATCGGGTTGGAGATTCTTGAGGATCTTCCAGATGTCAATGCGGTTGTTGTTCCTTACGGTGGTGGAGGACTGAGCAGTGGTATTGCCAGCGCGATCCGCGCGCGCAGCTCTGGCTGCAAGGTGTTTGCCTCCGAAGTGGATACGGCAGCGCCACTGGCTCCATCTCTTGCAGCGGGCAAGCCGACGACCGTTACCTACACTCCCAGCTTTGTCGATGGTATTGGTGGGAGCAGTGTGCTTGGAGACATGTGGCCTCTCGTATCGACGCTTCTCGATGGGTCGATCGTGGTGAGCCTTCGCGAAGTTGCCGATGCTGTCAGGCTCCTGGTCGAGAGGGCTCGCGTAGTTGCTGAGGGCGCAGCTGGCTCGGCAGTGGCCGCCGCTCTTTCGGGCCGAGTCGGCAAGGGTCCTGTCGTTGCCATTGTCTCGGGTGGCAATATCGATCTTCTCAAGTTGGCGCGTATTATGGAGGGGCAGGTGCCCTAGGAAGCTTGACTGGTCCTTGTGTGCATGCGATGAGCCGTGCAGCGTCCCAGCGTCCCAGCGTCCCAGCGTCCCAGCGTCCCAGCGTCCCAGCGTCCCAACGTTCCAGCTTCCCAACGTTCCAGCCTCCCAACCCTCAATGTCTTCGATCATCCGCAATGTTCTGGCGATCTTTTCAGGTTGTGTGGCGGGGATTGCCGTGATCATGATCGCGCAGTTCATAAACTCGTCGTTGCATCCGCTCCCATCCGGTGTTGATCCAGCGACGCCGCAGGGGATGGCGCAGATTGTGGCTGCTATGCCGACGTCGGCGTTTGTTGGCCTCGTCATCGGCTATTTGCTGGGAACAACGGCCGGGGCATTCGTGGGAGTAAAACTTGCCGGCTCGCTGCACCTGGTCGTAGCAATTGTAATCGGAGCCGTATTCGTTGCTGGCGGCATTTCCAACTTTGTCATGATTCCGCACCCTACCTGGGTCTTTGCCACGTCGATGGTGGTCTTTGTGCTATCGCCGCTGATAGCGCTGCGGCTTGCTGGTCGCCCCCTGCGAACACTCGATCCATGAGCAGCGGCGGCAAGCCAGTGCAGATTGCGCCGGATCCTGGGACCTTTCTGGCCTATTGGGATAGCGTTCGTGCACGCACCATCCGGGTGGCCGAATGCATTCCAGAGGATCGCATGGAATGGAGCGCCGTATCCGGACGCTGGAGCTGTGGTGACATCCTGAGACATCTGGCCGGCATCGAGCGCGGAATGTACGCCGAGACTGTTTTGGGGAATCCCAGCACGTATCGCGGGTACGATCGGTCGATAGCCAACGGGTCGCGAGCGATCTTTGCCTATATGGACAGGTGTCACGCCGAGTCGATGGAGATCTTCCGCTCCCTCGAGCCGGCGCAGTGGCAGGGGAAATGTCTGACACCTGCCGGGGCACCGATTACCACCTGGAAGTGGTTGCGCCTCATGCCGGAGCACGAGGCACATCATCGCGGGCAGATTTACTGGATTCTTGGCTCGTTAGGCGTTAACACTCCGCCCCTGTATGGCCTCAGTGAAGAGGAAGTGCGGGCGCGGTCCCTGGGCACTATGTAAAGAACCGGCTTATCCATTCACCGGCAAAGTAGCCAACGATAGCTACGCCAAGTCCCACGACAAACATATCGAAACCGGAGCGAAGAACACCGCGGCCGGTAAAGACCGAGCGCAACGCACCAACCAGAAAATGCGCAGCCATTGCCAGGGTGAAGGACAAGACGATTGCCGTGGTCCCCTGGCTGACAAAAAACGGAAAAACGGGAATCAGGGCGCCTACCGCGGTCGCCAGTCCTGTAACCCAGCCTTCCCTCAGTGGGGAACCTGCCTCTCCGGAGATTCCCAGCTCGAGTTGCGCCTTTTCCCTGAGCATCCTTTCCGGATCCTTCATAGCATCGGCGGCCAGCTCCTTCGCAACCTCGCTCGACATTCCCTTTGCTTCATATAGAAGCTCGAGTTCCTCACGCTCCAGTTCCGGCATCAGCGCTATTTCGTCACGCTCCATTGCGAGCTCGTGCTCGTATACCTCCTGCTCGCTCTTGGCCGCCAAGTAGCCACTTGATCCCATTGAAAGTGCATCAGCAATCAGCCCCGCCATTCCTGCTACTACAACCGCCTCGTGCTGCTGCGCAGATGTAGCTCCCAGGACACCGGCTACAAGTCCAAAGTTGGCCGTCAAACCATCATTAAACCCATATACCACGTTCCTTAGAAAGCCTCCGGACTCCGCACGATGCCATGGTTCCGACCGCCCGTTTCCCGTGATTTGTGCGAGCTCGAGCGCGTGCTCTGCGCTTTCGCGCGCCAGCAGTAGCGATTCGTCGCTTCCTGCCGCGTTCCTGGGTGTCTCGCGGTGCATGGTGAGGTAGGCCTTGACCTCACGGCCCTCCTCACGCAAAAGCATGGGGAGGATCACTTTAGCACCAAAGCGTCGCCCTAACGCTGCGGTGAAACGCGCCCGTGTGGATGGCGCGTGTGGGCCAGGTGGTGCACCATGCTTCTCGAGAAGGTCGGCCCATACCACAACGTGCCGGTCTTCTACATCAGCCAACCTTAAAAAAACGTCACGACGACGCGAGTCGGTCTCAACCTCTGCCAGGGCGCGATACAAAAAGGCCGCATCGGCCTCGTCCTGCCAGTGATGCCTGAACGAGTCCAGATCCGGGAGAGTGGCCGACGGGGGTGCCGAGGTGCTCATCCCACAAAAACTAGCGGCGCGAGAGGCTCAGCGCATTGCCGCCGCGGCAACCGTCTGCCGTGGCGGCCGTGTCATACCAGGTGAACGCCACAAAACTACCTATGAAAACACTTAGTGTTCTGGCAGGAGCCGCTGGGCTCGCCATGCTCGCCAATGCTCTGCCGGCTCAGGTCCGGATCGAACGAGGGAACGTGCGAGGACCGTGGGGCTACGCCATCAGCCTCGCCGACGAAGATCGCGCAATGATCGGTGTAAGCACGGGATCAGGAGGGCGGCGCGACACCCTTGGCCTACTGGTAACCGCTGTCAATCCCGAAAGCCCAGCCGCACAGGCAGGCATCGAAGAAGGAGATCGCCTGCAATCCGTGAATGGTGTAAGCCTTCGTATTTCGAGTGCGGATCTGGAAGATGAATACCTCGGAGATCTTGCCACGCGCAGGCTGGTTAGGGAACTGGGCAAGCTCAAGGCAGGTGATGAGGCTCGGCTCCAGGTCTACCGCGATGGCCAAACCAGAAACCTTACGGTCAAGACCGTCGCTGCAAAGGAGCTTCGTCCAGAACGCCGCCTCGTAGAATCCCGAATCAGCGAGGGAGAGAACCGTGCAGCACTCGGTATTGGAATCGGCACGAGTGGCAGTCGGCGCGACACGTCAGGTGTGCTGATCGGGAGCGTAGTAGATGACGGCCCCGCTGACAAAGCGCGGATAGAAGAAGGCGATCGAATCGCGTCAATCAATGGTGTCGATCTTCGGGTACCAACTGCTGACGCGGGAGACGTAGCCGTAAGTTCGAGCAGGATTCGGAGACTCTATCGGGAGTTGGAGGATGTAAAGCCCGGTGATCAGGTGGAGCTGCGACTGATTCGTGGAGGTCAGGCGCGCACAGTGCAGGTCACTGCCGTGGCACAAAAAGATCTACCGCGAGGCAGCGGATCATACTTCTTTTTTGGAAATGGACCGGGAGCGGGTATCGGTGACGGCTTCAATTTCATGGGTCCGGGTGCGGGACCACGCATTCATGTTGCGCCCTTTTCCGGCAACTTTGATATCCGTTCACCCGAAATCGAGGCCCGGATCGAAGGCGCGATGAAGCGGCTGCGCGAGGGAGAACTGAGGCTGCGTCCCCGACTCGAGTTCTTCAACGGTGAGCGTTGGCACGACAACGAAAGCAGCGAGTCGGCAAAGCCGTCGTCGCTCACGCCGCGTGCAACGCGTATGCTGATTCGAATCTGACCCCTGCTGGCACTAACCCCGCAGAGCCTGGATCGGGTCGATTCTGGTGGCGCGCCACGCCGGGGCGGCCGCTGCAACCAGGGTTACCACCAACATGATCAATACGAGGGCTGCCATGGTCTCCCACGTGATCCATTGCAGCCCTTCGATCACGCCCCGTAAACCCTTGTTCACTGCAAGCGATAGCACGATACCAAACACCGCTCCCGAGACGAGGCGCAGCGCGGCTTGCCGGAGAATCAGACTAAGAATCGAATGATTGTCCGCTCCGAGTGCCATGCGCAGGCCCATCTCGCCACGGCGTAGTTCCACTGAGTAGGAGAGGAGGCCGTAAAGGCTGAATCCTGCCAGCACCAGTCCAAAGGCAGCAAAAATCCCTGCAATGATCGCTCCCAAACGGTCCTGTGAACGACGCTTCTGCTGCAGCGCTTCCATAGTCGTCACACCATACACGGCAAGTGCGGGATCGATTTCGCTCACTACATCACGCAACGTCGACATGTCCACGCCGCCAGCCGACCGAACCATTATGTGCAAATGCTCTCCGGAAGGCCCGCTGGGATCCTGATGATAAGGTAGGAACCAGCTCGCTCGCGTCTCGGCGTCATGCTCGGTTACCGGAACCACGCCTATCACGGTCAACCATTGTCGTCCGGTTCGTGCGACGCGAACACGTTTTCCTATCGGATCCTTTCCCGGCCAGGCCATTTCGGCAAAGGCTTCATCAATGACGACAGATGGGGCCCCTTCGCTGCGGTTGGACGGATCAAATCCAGTACCACGCCGCAGCGGCATCGACATGACGCCAAAGTAACCCGCGGTGACGTAGCTATGTGCCACCAGTGTGGCCGGTTCGTTAGGCGCCAACGGCCGGCCTTCGACCTCGATAGGCGCCGCCCAGTCTCCGCAGCAGATGGGATTTACCGTCGTTATGCCGACTGCCTCCACTCCCGGTACCGCCGCAATTCGCTCTTCGAGAGCGTTGGCTAGCTGCCGTCGCGCCTCCCCGGATTGATATCGATCCTGCTCCACGGTCACTCGCATGGTCGAGACGCCGTCGAGTTCATAGCCTGGATGTACGGAACTCAGATCCCGGAACCGCCCAATGAGGAGGCTCGCGCCCACCAGCAACGCCAGTGAGAGGCTCATCTGCGCCCCAACGAGCACGTCAAACACGCGCCGATCACCCGCCGCAAGATTGCCACGCCCGCCACGCCTGATCAGTTCGATCGGATCAGTGCGCACGGCTCGGCGCGAAGCGATGTAACCCACGATTAGTCCGGCAACAACCCCCAGCAATAGCGTAAGCGCTATGGTGACTCCACCCACTCCAGTTGCGCGAAATCCGAGTTGTGTCACAAAGGCTTCTGGCACCGTAACTGACAGGACACCGCGAAGCCATGAAGCAATGGCAAAGCCGCCGAGCGCTCCGCAAGAAAACAACAGCACAGTCTCCATCAACAGCTGACGCACCTGCAGGCTACGCTTGCCCCCCAGTGCTGCACGAACCCCCAGTTCCACGCGTCGCGTCGTAAAACGCGCTATCAGAAGGTTGGCTACGTTCACGAACGCCAGGACGAGAAGAAAGAGCACCGCGATAGTGAGAGCCTGGATGGTTCGACCCTCTTCGCGAATGAAATCCTCCCGCACAGTCGCTACGTCGTATCCGGTCGCAGAGCCGTTCAGGTTAGCTGCACGTCGTGCCTCGTGAAGGGTGGCGACGGCCGAGCGAGCTGCTGCAATCGTGAAGCCGTCTGAGAGCCGTGCGGCCACGTTGAGGGAACCCGCACGACTTCCAGGACCAAAGGACCATGGAGTCCAGACCGCAGCATCGTATGGATAGTTGAACGCAGCTGGCAAAACTCCAACTATTAAAAGCGAACCGCCATCATAAAGAAGCGGTATCCCGACTACCGCACTGTCACCTCCAAAGCGTCGTTGCCACAACGCGTGCGAAATGAGAGCCACTCCCGCGTTCGCACCTGCGACTTCTTCCTCCCTGGTGAAGGATCGACCCAGCACGGGCCGTATCTGAAGAGTCTGCGTCCATTGCGGAGACACTCCGATTGCACTCACACGCTCCGCAGGTCCGTCGCCACCCAGCGACATGGAGCGAGGTGCCATCGCGACTATCCCCTCAAAAGCATTGCTGTCCTGTCGCAGAAATTCAACGTCACTCGGGCTCAGGTTGTACTTGCGCGCCTCTCCATCGGGCGAGGTGTTGACGTTTCTGATCCTGACCAGCCTGTCGCCGTCGCCAAACGGCAGCGCGCCTGCATACACTGACCTCACAATGTCCAGCAAGGCCGTCGCGCCACCGAATCCAATGGCGAGAGTGACAATCACTACTATAGCAAAAAGCGGTGAACGCCTGATGACGCGCAGAGTGTAGCGCAGGTCGAGGTCTAACCCTTCAAGGCCAGCACCGAGGCGGCGCCGGGTCGCGATTGACAGAGGAAGGACTTCGACCGCGCGAGTAGCATGATGAGACTCGGCGAGCGCAATGCGCACGATGACTATGCGGTTCTCTGACTCCCGACCGGCCACCGTCAGGATATGATCACCGGCTGCGAGTACACCCATCCACTCCGATCCTGTCTCCTCGATGCTTGCGATGGACGGTCCCGACTGGGTGAGCGCGTCCAGCGCGGCTGCTATGTCAGCCACAGCCGAACGTGAGGCCTCCCGAAAGACGGCTTCGGCGTCGGGAGAGAGGTGGACGTCCCAGCGTTTGCTCACAGGTCCAGTTCCTCACGGAGCTTTGTCCACGGAGCCGATTTCCCGGCATCGAGGTCGGCAAGCGCGCGCGCCACGTCTTTGCGAGCGACAAACTTGCGCAAGCGATCAGCCAGACGCAGGTCTTCGACCGGAACCAGCGCCGCGACCTCCCGGCCATGTCTGGTAATGACAAGTCGTTCCTTGCCGTAGGCAACCCGGTTGAGCAGCTCCGCGAGCCCGCTGCGGGCATCTGCCACTGTCACCGCCGATTCTGCGCCCATGACGTCCTCTGAAAGAGTTGTAAGTTTTGTACAAAACAACCTGATACCAACGCAAGGCGGTCCGCAAGGGGCGGAAGGCGGGTCTGGTTCGCCGGTCGTTGGTTCACGGGTCGCTCCGTGGGGAGTGCGTAGCGCGTGGGGCAGGGACTCGGTTGCGAATCGGCGAGCGGTCCCTGAGCTTACGCCAGACGTCGCTCATTTTCAGGAAACAGACAGCTTTCCGCAAACATTGCTAAGAACCACACCATTCCATCAGCGCACCGCGCCGCTCTGCGAAGCTCAGAACTGGAGGCGCTGGGCGGGCTACCTTGCCGCGAGTTCATACGAACTGACGCACGACCGCGAGTACTACGCAATCAGGAACTCAGCGGCGTTGCTGGACGTGTCGCCCTTGTTCAAGTACCACGTGCGAGGTCCTGATGCTGCACGACTGCTCGACAGAGTTGTAACCAGGAACGTCGGTAGTGCTGCGGTGGGGCAGGTGCTCTATACCACGTGGTGTGATGGCGACGGCAAGGTGATCGACGACGGAACTGTTTCGAGGCTGGACGAACAGTTTTTCCGCATGACCGCAGCCGACCCCAACTATCGCTGGTTGGGTGATAACTCGCGTGGTCTCAACGTGACCATCGAGGATGTCTCTGACGAGATAGCCGCGCTGGCGCTTCAGGGGCCTAACGCGCGCGTGATACTGGAACAGGCTACCGAGCAGGATCTGGCGAAGCTCAAGTTCTTCAGGCTGACGACGGTGTCGGTGCGTGGTATACCTGTAACCATCACACGCACCGGCTACACCGGCGACCTCGGCTACGAAATCTGGATGGATGCTGGTCAGGCAGTTCCTGTGTGGGACGCCATGATCGAGACTGGGACGCCTTATGGGATCACGCCGGCAGGAATGTTGGCGCTCGACGTGGCTCGCATCGAGGCTGGGCTCTTGTTGCTCGACGTGGACTACGTGTCTTCGAGGAAGGCGCTGATCGAGGGGCAGAAATCCACGCCACACGAGCTGGGTCTGGGCTGGACGGTCGCGTTAGGCAAGAGTGCCTTTAACGGGCATCGGGCGATCCGCGCCGAAGCTGAGCGTGGCGCCGAGTGGAAGTTTGTTGGGGTGCAGGTTGATTGGGAGTCGCTGGAGGCGTTGTACATGGAGATGGGTCTGGCGCCGCGGCTTCCGACTCAGGCATGGCGCACCAGCGTACCGCTGTACGATCCGGATTCAGGTGAGCAGGCGGGATACGCGACCAGCGGTTGCTGGTCTCCGCTACTCAAGCGCTACATAGCTCTAGCGCATCTCAAGACACGTTATGCAGAGTTGGGGAATGACTTGCGGATGGAGGTAACTGTGGAGCATCGTCGCAAGCGTGCCAAGGCGCGTGTGGTAGAGACGCCGTTTTTTAATCCGGCGCGGAAGCGGGCCTGAATCAGGTTCTCGCTGTCAACCAACCGGTTTCTGGAGTTAGGGTTCTCGGAGGCTGCCGGTGCTGGAGGATTTTGTCGCTGCGACGGCCGAAATACCTTACCAGTCGAATCTGACGCCAAGTGGGCTGACAGCGGCAATCCACGACCGGAAGTCGTTGTGTGACAGCGGGTTGCGGATGGCCCTCGCGAGAGTGCTCAGCCTTAGGTGACGCCTAGGTGACGGGGTCCAGTATAATGAAGCATCCGCTGCGAATCGTTCCCATAGCGCTGACCCCCGCAGAGGATACGCGAAACGTTACTTGCCCAAGGAGGGGTACCATGAAGTCGACGGTATTACGTGCATTGCTGGCAATTTCCTCCCTCTATGCAGTGGGATCGGTTTTGGCCCTGGCCGCACCTGCTCGTCTGCCAGCGCAAGGCGTTGACTGCAAGCTCACTGGCAACACCCGATGCCAGGGTCTCACGTGTGTGCCACACGGCAACCACTACGACTGCTACGTTATGTATTTGACCGTTTTCTATACCTAGTCGCCGATCCTTGGATGATGCGAAGCGTCTTGGCTGTTTCCATGTTGCTCGTGATTCTCGGGGGTGTGGTCGAGGGCACCAACGAAGTGGACCTTGACCAAGGTACCCGTCGAAAAGTCGCTTCGACTGACTGGGACACACTGTGGGTGCGAGGTGGGCCAAGGGATGACGCGATCCTGGCTCAACCGCTCAAGATGGCCGCATTCGGCGATCTCTTAATCGTTCTCGACCCTGGCCAAGACGGAATAACAGCGCTTCGCATCAGTGACGGCACTTTGGTCTGGCGATACAGCCGGCGAGGCGATGGGCCGGGCGAACTGAGAAATCCGGTCGCCATGACCGTAGTGCCGAATGGCCAAATCGTAGTAGCCGACGCATCAAGCCATCGGTTGACAGTGATTGATAGCTCCGGAAGGTTTGTGCACACGTCGATGCACCAGCGACCATCAATCGATGCGCTATGTGCGATCGACCGTGATTTGCTTCTCTCCTTTGGAGGAATGGCGTCTGTCGGTTTCGCCATTATAAACGTCAGATCTGGGAAGACAGTGCGTGAAGTCCCATCCCCATGGAGGGCGACGCCGTCTTCGGATCACTTCGTACTTCAAGGACAGCTCTCTTCCGATTTTGCCGACGGTGACTGCGTCTTCGCCGAGACGATCGGCTCCAGGTTCGCGCTCTTTCGTTCAGGCGACAGGCTATGGGAAGCCGAGTACATCGAGCCAATCGCCGCGGCTACGCCTCCTCGGCCGGGAAGGCCGCCAGACGCTTCGGCGATATCCACTTCAATTCGGGGTGACACGGTTATCGTGTCGTTTGATGGCCGTACGCGCGACAGGCGCAAGCTCATCGATTTCTATTCTCGAAGTGATGGGCGATACCTCAAAAGCGTCGCCACACCCAGGAACGCATCCTGGATGACGCGATCAAGAGACACTTACTTCGTTCTCCACGGAATCGACGGATACCCCGCGATATCTGCTCTTAGGATGCGTGGAACACCAACTGTACGTTAATGTTGAAGGCCGCATGCGACTATCGCCAGGACAGACGGGTGCGAGCAACACAAAAACTGCATTGCAGCTTGGTGCCATATTCGGACTAATGATCGTCGGTATTCTTGCGCAGGTCGCGAGTACCACAAGAGACACATCTCTCCCTATTCCACTGCGCGCCCACGAGATGGAAGGCGTCGCCATTCCAACGCTCACTCGGCATGATGAAGTAGGGCATGTCATACCGATTGCAGAACCGCCAACTGTCCTCTACATCTTCTCTACGACACGCGAGTACTGTGACAGACAGCGTAGCCACGTCAAGTCGCTCCTTGAGCAGCTTGACATCGAAAACGTAGTTACGGGCTCGCCGGAACCAGCATCTTATACTAAGACCTACTGGGGGCCCAAACCCACCTCCCTAAGGGAGCCGCTGCAATTGGACAATCGAGTGCTTAGCGAATTGCGGGTGATCGGCGTCCCCATGTTGCTTCTAGCCGACAGCAGCGGAGTCATCCGACGGGCCTATCGCGGGATGTTCCTTGGATGGGACATCGCAAAGTTGAGAACAGAGATCTTTGAAGCTGTTGGCCCGCGTTGACTATCACGTACCTACCGGATCTTCATCGTAAACGCCAACCGGTGGGTCGTTACGCGGCCGCTGTCAAACCGGATCGCGTCAGTAGGTGCAGCAATCACCCCACCCATCGAAGGCGGCGGCGCAATGCTCACGTCATCTCCACACGCGAAGGGACAACCCAGACACTCACCTCCTGACCCACATGTGAGCGTAAAGGTGTAGCGGAACTCGACTACCGGACCGCGCCAGCTGAAGCCGAATGTCGGCGTCCACTCCATCCAGTGCTCGTCCTGCACACGCGACGTGTCGCGCACCAGATCACTCTGCCACAACCGATACCTGATCTCGCCCAGGCCGAGCCCGAACTGCACTCCCATGGTTCCCGTAGAGTCATTGCCTCGCTTCCAGTCATGACCGAAGCCAAAGCGCACGTAGGAGTTTGAAAACCTGAACCTGTTGTCTACAGTATGCCCGCCGCGAGGAATCGCCACACCACTCGATGAAACGGTATCAGTCGCTGCCTCGGCCCACGTCGTGCTATAGATCGGCTCCAGAACAACGTCTACACCAAACGTCGAACTGCCTGCGGTTCGTGAAAGACCAACGCCTGCGTTCCAGGCCCATGTATCGCCTGGGTCGCGCGGCACCGTGAACATCTGCTGCAGCCGATAGTCCGGGATCTTGGGATGTGACAAACGGTTTACCGTTCCCAAAAAGCCTATGCGCCATCCGTCACTGCCAATAGGCTGCGTGTACTCTGCGTGAGTACCCCAGCGCGTAGTATGATCGCGGTGGTGCTCCATGCGTTCGGGTATGGTATCGAAACCCCCAGGAGGGGACCATTGCAATAGCTCCGGAAAGTGGACGTCGTGGGTCATGTCGAACTTGCTCTGAAGCACCAAAGCCTCAAAGACCCGGTCCCCGCTCCATTCCTTTGTCAGTCCAAGCCTCAGGTCGGCAGACGATCCTTGCTGCTGAATGCGGTCACTGCCTGCATACAGCTGGTCGATCCCCTGCTCGGCGCCCAGATCCGCCCAGTACGCCGAGGCTCCCAGTGCTAGCCCATTACCTAACCTTCGGGAGAGAATACCAATGAGGTAGCGGTTGGAAGCTGTTCGCTCGCTCAGAGATAGTGGCGCGTTCCAGGCCAATTGCGCGCGGTCGAGTGATTGCAATGCGACTAGCCCTGCAACACCCCAGTTCCCAAACGAACCCGCACCGCTCAAAGGAAGAGTGCGTCCTCCCCCATTGGTTGCCGACATGTTGTGAAAGAACGGCGCGACAGAAAACTGTCCGTAACGAATGCGCGACGCCTTTGCGGGATTAACAAAGGGGTCGAGCAGGGTGTCGTCGAGCGCTATAGAAACGTTTGCCATTCCGGAACGGTCGGAGGGCAAAACGTCGAACTGGTGGCTCATGAGCACCGGTATGGTACGTGGTGCTATGGTCTGCGCGTCGACTGAAAAGGTTGCTGCAGTGCAGAGTGCGAGCAAACCACCAGCAACAGGAGCCAGGCGGCGCGACGGGCCGCGTCGAGTCTGTGACATGCAACACCTCATCGTATGACACGCGGCGGCGCTCCCCTAGGCGCCGGCCGTCGTGACGTCCATCTGAGGTGACCCCCGGTGGCGGCGGTTTGGTCACCGCCCTAATTGGGGTCAGATTCGAATTAGCGATCAAGCCCGCTTGACACGGCCTCGACCTATTGCGCACGAGCCAAAAATCGCACTCGCCGTGCTGACGTTGGTACTCAGGGACGAGTCGCTGCTCCAGCATCTGAGCGGGCGCGGGTCGGGCGAGGGCTCGAAATAATTTCGAATCTGACCCCAAATTCCGGGGCTCGTTGCGAGCCGTCCGTCCCGGATCGACCTTTCTGACGTCTCGTCCCTCAACCCGCCACATGCCCCAAGTCCCAGCACTCGCCTTCTCCCCCGGACTCCGCTGATGACCGCAGCAAACAGCTACGACGTCATCATCATCGGCGCCGGTCACAACGGGCTCGTCGCCGCCGCCTACCTCGCTCGCGCCGGCAAACGAGTTGTGGTTCTCGAACGGCGCTACCTCGTTGGAGGGGCCGCGGTTACCGAAGAAATCAACCCGGGCTTCAAGTACTCCGTCTTTTCATATGTAGTCTCGCTACTCCGCCCCGAAATCATCCGAGACCTGGACCTCCCCTCCCACGGACTCGAAATCCTGCCGCTCGAAAGCACCGTTACCCCCATGTTCAACGGCGACTATCTGGCGGGCTGGGCCGATCACGATCAGACCAGACGCGAGTACGTGCGCCACTCGCTGCGCGATGCCGACGCATACGACGAGTACGGAAAGCTCATGCACCACATGGCCATGGCGGTCAAGCCAATCCTTGGCATGGTCCCGCCTGACCCTGCCTCAATGGCACCGAGCGACCTCAACGGACTCCTAAAACTCGGAAAGCACTTCAAGAATCTCAACCGCAAGCACTTTCACGCGCTCTACAAGCTCATGACTATGAGCGCTGGTGACTTTCTCGACGAATGGTTCGAGACCGACGTCATCAAGGCCACGCGCTCGGCGAGCGGCATCATCGGCACGTTCATGGGACCGCGTACTCCTGGCTCGGCGTACGTGCTGTTGCATCACTACATGGGTGAAATAGACGGCGCGTTCCGTGCTTGGGGTTTTGCCAAGGGGGGTACCGGCGCCATCTCCAATTCAATCGCAAGCGCTGCCCGTGCAGCAGGCGCCGAGGTGAGACTCAATAGCCCCGTGAGCCGGATTCTGTCGCGAGGAGGCAGGGCATCTGGTGTGGCACTGGAGAACGGCGACGAAGTGCATGCTCCCATAGTCGTTACGTCGCTCGATCCCAAGAGAACCTTTCTCAGGCTCCTGGAACCTGACATTCTGCCAAACGACTTCGTGCAGGACGTCAGGAACTACAAAATCAGGGGTTCATCGGGAAAGGTAAACATGTCGCTGAGCGAACTCCCCGACTTTACCTGCCTCCCAGGTAACAGTGCACTTCATCGAGGCGCTGTTTCTATAAGCCCAACCATGGAATACGTCGAGACCGCCTACGACGACGCCAAATACGGGAACTTTTCCAGACGTCCTTATATGGACATCATCTTCCCGTCCATGATCGATCCGCATATGGCACCAGCTGGCAGGCACGTCATGTCGGTCTTTGTGCAGTACGCACCGTCAAACATCACGGGCGGATGGAATGAGCAGAAGCGCGAAGCATTTGGAGACGCAGTCATCGACGCGATTGCACAATTTGCACCCAACATCAGGCGCGCCATTCTCCACCGTCAGGTACTCACACCTGCCGACATCGAAGAAATCACTGGCCTCACGGAGGGCAATATTTTTCAGGGTGAGCTTGCTCTCAATCAGCTCTTCTTCCTTAGGCCAGCTCCCGGCTGGGCCAAATTCCGCACGCCACTCACAGGGCTCTACCAATGTGGCTCAGCGACGCATCCGGGAGGGGGCATCATGGGAGCGGGCGGCCGCCTAGCCGCATTCGAAATCCTCAAGGACAGAGGGCGATGACATACGACGCCATAGTCATCGGAGCAGGCGTCAACGGACTCGTTGCGGCAACGCTGCTTGCGCGAAAAGGAAAGCGCGTCGCAGTCATAGAGCGAAAGGAAAGCGTTGGAGGCCTCTGCGTAACCGAAGAGTTCCACCCAGGCTTCCGCGCCAATACCTGCATCGACGATCCGGGCTGGATGCCTGAGACCCTCGCGACTGAACTCGGCATCCCGGTGCAAGGCAACACTTCCGGTGCCGGTGCAACCTTCCCCACGAACGGTCCCCCCGTAGTCCTCTCTTCGAGTATCGCTGAAGCAGCCAACTCCATCAGGAGCATCTCGGTGAGGGACGCTTCTCGCTGGGATTCATTCTGCAAGCAAGTATCGAGCCTTGCAGGGATGTTCACAACGCTCTACAAGAAGAAAGCTCCTGAACCGGGTGACACTTCGCTCAGCGGACTCTGGAACCTTGCCTCTACCGCTCGATCGTTGCGCGGTCTGGGTAAGCGTGGGATGATCGACTTTTTGCGTGCCGTTCCAATGCCCGTTGCAGACTACCTCGACGAATGGTTCGAGAGCGACGGACTCAAAGGCGCGCTCGCCTACTCAGGCGTTCGCAATGTGCGACATGGTCCGATGTCAGGTGGCACCACTCTCGTCTTTTTGCACAATCACGTTGGTATGCCTGCGGGTCTCATCGGTGGTCGGCGAATCGTCCGGGGTGGTGTAGGCGGCCTAACCGCAGCCTTGTTGCAGGCGGCGCAGACAGCCGGCGTCGAAATAGTGCTCGGCCGCGTCGTCACACAGATTACCACCAAGGACGACGCTGTGAGTGGTGTCTTGCTCGACAATGGTCAGGAGCATCAGTCCACCATCGTTCTTTCGAGTACAGATGTGCGGAGCACTTTTGCCTCGCTGCTCGATCCGGGCCTCTTTGATCCGGAGTTTCTACATGCTACCGATAGCGTGCGCATGCGTGGGCCAGCGCTCCGCATGCATCTGGCACTTGGTGCGCTTCCGTCTTTTTCGACCAATGGGACGGCGTGGCCGTCCCATGCGCTGAGAGGCACCATCACGCTTCCACCATCGATCGTCGAACTCGAACGCGCCTACGACGCAGCCAAACACAGCAGAGTTGCAGATAACCCGTGTTTGGAGGTCACGATCCCGTCTCTCGACGATCCGTCCCTGGCACCTGCCGGAAAGCACGTGATGTCTGTGCAGATCCAGTATGCTGCTCACGATCCGATTGGTGGCTGGACAGATGATCTCTCAGAGTCGATTGGTCGAGCTGCACTCAAACGCATTGCTGAGCACGCGCCCGGGATTGAGAGCCTGATAGAGCAGGTGGAGGTGCTCACCCCCGCCGAGCTCTCGAGCCGCTATCATGTTGCCGAGGGAAGCCTTCTTCACGGCGAACTGGCACTCGATCAGTTTCTCTTCATGCGGCCCGTACCCGAATGCGCCAGGCATGCCACGCCGCTTCCAGGCCTCTGGCTCTGTGGAAGTTCCACGCACCCCGGTGCGGGAACTGCCGGAGCTTCGGCGTGGCTCGCAGTACGCGAAATCATGGAAAGTGAAGGAAGAAGATGACCTCATTCCTTAGGACAACTACTACATATCAGCAGGGCGCCCGTACTATGGGCAGGGAGTACTACACCTCTGCTGCAATACTTCAAGAAGAGACGGAGCGTCTCTTCTTGAACAGCTGGCTCTGTGTCGGACGGGCTGAGCGACTCGCCGAACCGGGTTCTTATCTTCTGCACGAGCGGTTTGGGGAAAGTGTAATAGTCGTGCACTCTCGCAGTGGAGAGGTCCGCGCCTTTTACAACGTGTGCAGACACCGGGGCACAAAAATCTGTGAGGCCGCGAGTGGTCGATTCTCCGAAACGATCCAATGCCCATATCACGCCTGGACCTGGACTACCGACGGGCGCCTCATTGGTGCACCCCATATGCAGGAAGTGGAGGGTTTCGACAAGAAGGACTACCCTCTCCATTCACTTCTGCTGAAGGTGTGGGAAGGGTTTGTGTTCGTGAACCACAGTGGATCTCCCTTGCCATTTGAAGACGCCTATGCTCCGGTAGTCGATCGGTATGCACGCTTTGGATTGCCGGGACTCAAGACCGTTGAGCGCATCGAATACGAGGTCAAGGCAAATTGGAAGCTCATAATGCAGAACTACAACGAGTGTCTGCATTGCCCAACAATTCATCCCGAACTCAACCAGCTACTTCCCTACACGAGCGGAGCCAACGACCTCTTTGAAGGTCCGTTTCTTGGCGGTTACATGGAGATCACCGAGCCTAACGTGAGCGTCACCATGAGCGGCCGGTCGTGCGGCGTACCGCTCGCTTCTATGGAAGGAGCGGACGCCCGTAAGGCCTACTATTACACAATGTGGCCCAACATGATGCTGAGCCTTCATCCCGACTACGCCAACTGGTACAGCGTCTGGCCCACAGCGCCGGACAGATCGATCGTTACCTGCGAATGGATGATGAATCCTGCGGGTGAGGGTAGGGAAGGATATGACCCCAAAGATGCTGTAGACCTTTGGCATACAGTCAACCAGCAGGACTGGCACATCTGCGAGATGAGCCAGGCTGGTGTTTCGTCGCGCGCCTATGTACCCGGGCCCTATTCCCCTCGTGAATCGATTCCAGCGGCCTGGGACCGCGCATATCTACAGGCCATGGGCCGCTAAACTTCGAACGTTCTTGCCATCCAAGCGGAATCATCGGAAGTTCTCCGCAGTGCGTCCCCGCGTCCCCGCGTCCCCGCGTCCCCGCGTCCAACGTCCCCGCGTCCCAGCTTCCCAGCTTACCAACTTACCAACTTCCCAAGCCTCCCAACCCCCACAAGCATGCTCTCCCCCAGGTACCGTCCAGCTGCGCTGCTCCTCGCAGTCATGGCACTCGCACCGACGCTAAATGCTCAAGCACACCAGGAGGCCTCTGGAAGTGGTGTCGTGGTACTGCGCGCCGCTCGACTGATTGATGGCACCGGAGCCGCCCCCGTTGCCAACGCAGCCGTTGTTATCACAGACAACCGTATTACCGCGGTCGGCAGCGCCCAGAGCGTCCAGATACCTCGGGGCGCCAGAGTCGTTGACCTTGGCGACGCTACTCTGATGCCGGGGTTCGTCGATGCCCATACTCACATTGTCGGGCGATCTCTCAGTGATCCCGCCGGAGAAAACGCGGCGGTCAAGGACTATGACGGACTCGGCGCAATTATATCAGTGACTAACGCCGAGAAGACGATAATGGCGGGGTTCACAACCATTCGGAATGTAGGGGCCGGCAACTTTGATGACATGGCGCTGCGCCAGGCTATCGGAGAAGGATACGCCGTCGGTCCGCGAATGCAGAACGCCGGTCACTCACTCGGTATCACGGGAGGCCACTGCGACAACAATGCCTACAAACCGGGACTCATGGATGGTGACATCCGTACCGGCATAGCCAACGGCCCTGACGAGGTCAGGGCGGCCGTGCGCTATCAGATCAAGTACGGTGCTGACGTAATCAAAACCTGCGCAACAGGCGGGGTCCTTTCAGAGGGCGACGCAGTTGGCGTTGAGCAGTACACCTTTGAAGAACTCAAAGCCATGGTCGATGAGGCCGGCAAACTCGAAAGAAAGGTTGCAGCACACGCCCACGGTACTGAAGGGATCAAGACTGCCACGCGCGCCGGCGTGGCGTCTATTGAGCACGGCTCGTTTCTCGATGAAGAAGGGGCAAAGCTCATGGCGGAGCACGGCACGTACCTGGTAGCAACTCTCAGCGCAGGAGAAGCAGTCGAGAACGCCGTTAAAGCTGGCTTGATCAAGGGATTCAGAGCCGAAAAGGCCCTTGCAGCTGCAGCAGCGATGCGCAAAGCGATCCACATAGCCGTTGCCAACAACGTGCCGCTCGCCCTTGGTACCGACGCCGGTGTTGGTGACCATGGCACCAACGGACACGAGTTTACGCTCCTCGTCGAATGGGGTGGACTCTCTCCGATGCAAGCCATCGTTGCCGGCACGAGCGGGAGCGCCAAACTACTCGGCTGGGAGGATCGCATTGGAACCCTGACGACTGGCAAACTCGCCGACATCGTCGCCGTGCCCGGAGATCCTCTGAAAGACATCAAGCTGATGGAAAAGCCCAGCTTTGTCATGAAGAATGGAGTGACCTACAAGAATGAACCGCCTCGGACGCTGCCATAACATCGCAATTTCCTCAATAAGCCTGGGCGCCGCCGTCTGGCGGCGCCTCGCTTTCGTCATTCTGGTCTCGCCTTCAGTCCTGGGCGCGCAGGGAGCGGACGTCATACTGCAGAACGGCCGCATCTGGACTGGCGACACTCTCAACCCCTACGCGCAGGCAATCGCCGTGCGGGGTGAACGCATTGTTGCTGTTGGGACAAACGCCGATGTGATGAGGCAGCGTGCAACACACACCAGAGTTGTAGAACTGGGTGGCAGGTTTGTAACGCCGGGCTTCATCGATGATCACACGCACTTTTCACAGGCAGGAGCACTACTCATTGGCGCTAACCTGCTCGACGTAAGTACGCCGGCTGCTTTCATTGAAAGAATCCGGGACGCGGTGGCTCGACGAGCCCCGGGAACATGGCTTACAGGAGGTGATTGGGGAGCGTATGAAGATTCCCCCGCCAATAGCACTGGACGCGAGGGCCAGGGTGCGCGCCGCGCGCGCTTCTCTCCTGATCGGAGCCTCATCGACTCTGTAAGCGGCAACATCCCAATGTTGTTGCAGCGATGGGACCGCAGCGCGTACCTGGCAAATGGGATCGCTCTCGATCTCGCCAGGCTCAGTTGCTCGGAGCCTGTTAATGGTCTCGAATGCGTAAACGGGCGCGCTACTGGCCGAGTGGCCGATTCGGCACTAGTGCGCGTGAGGCGCGCTATGACGCCGCCAACCTTCGAGCAACGCCTGCGCGAAGCACGTGCCGCGATGACGCACCTTGCAGAACTTGGAGTGACTACGATACATGATGTGACCCCACCTTTTCAGCTCGGTGTCTTTAGTGAACTCAAGCGCCGCGGTGAGCTCACCGTGCGCGTCTTTGCAAGACCTACGCTCGATAAGTGGCGCAGTCTCAGCTACGCAGGAGTATCGCCCGGCTTTGGAGACGACTGGCTCCGCATCCGTGCGCTCAAGGGGTTCATTGACGGTATTCAAGGCAATTCCACCGCGCGCTTCTATGAACCGCAACTCCATTCCGGCGAAAAGGGGGAGTGGCGCGATAGCACTAATACGGGAGCAACGGATGGCCCTGGCTCCGGTATGAATCCTCCGGGAAACATGGAGCGACTCCTGTTTGGACTCGACTCTGCCGGGTGGTGGGCAAATGTCCACGCCATTGGAGACCACGCCATTGATTCTGTCTTGACCATCATGGAGAAGGTAATGATGGTCAATGGCCCCAAGGAGCGTCGCTGGCGCATCATTCACTCGC